>JAAYYY010000162.1 GCA_012515125.1 Chloroflexota bacterium | reverse complement strand
TGCGCCGTCATACGGGAACACCGGCTACGGCCCGAGCAGATTGAAGAAATCAAGGTCTATACCTTTGCTGCGGCGACGCGCCTCGCGGTTGCCAGGCCGGCCAATACGGAGCAGGCGCAGTACAGCCTTCCCTATCCCGTCGCGGCAGCGGCGATGGCCGGGCGCCTGGACCCCGAGCAGATGCTCCAGCCGGCGCTGAGCGACGAGCGTATTCTCGCCCTGGCCGAGCGCGTCGAGATGATTTTCGATCCGGAGCTGGAAGCGCGCTTCCCGGCCGAGGCGCTGGCGCGCGTCACTATGCGCACCGTAGGCGGACAGACGGTCAGCTCAGGGGTGTACGGGGCGCGTGGTGATCCGGCCAATCCGCTTGCCAACGGGGAGATTGACGACAAGTTTACCCGGCTCACGGCCCCCTATCTGGACGAGGCGCGGAGGGAGGCGTTGCGCGCGGCCTGCTGGCAGGCGGCCGAGCTGCAGGATGTCGGCGAGCTCGTGGCCCTGTTTGGCCCGCCGGCAAAGACATCAGCCGGAAGCGCTCAACGCCGACACGCTCTGTTGCAGGCACTCGCCTCAGCGCCGGCGCGGATCCGGCAGGCCGTCGAGCCTTTGGCGGATGCACAGGCAGGCTGGCAGCCGGACGGCGAGACGTGGAGCATACGCATGACGGTCGCCCATCTGGCGCACGCCGAGCCGCTGTTCAGAGAGCGCTTCCGGCGCATGCTGGCTGAGGAGAATCCGCTTGTGCCGGCCTTTGGCCCGGAAAGCGCGCAGCCGCATAGCGAACGCTCGATTGGCGCGTTATTGCGCGCCTTTGAAGAGGAGCGGCAACAGACAATCGCCCTGCTGAGCGAACTGCCGCCGGCAGCCTGGTCGCGCACGGCCGTACACGAGACGCTCGGCCAGACCACGATTCTTCGGCAAGTAGAGAACATACTCGACCACGATGTGGCTCATCTGGGCCAGGTGGTCGAGCTGCAGCAGAAATGGGCTGCTCTGTACCAGGCGTGATGGAGGCGTTATGGCAGACGGTGAGCGTACAAGAGAGCGGCGGGAGCGCAGACGAGAACAGCGCGGGCGGCCCCGGCAGCCCAGCGTCGCGCCGGGTGGGCTGGAGACACAGGCTTATAAACCGCTTGCGGATGGCGATATTCGGCGCATTCACGAAGCCTCGCTGACGGTGCTGGAACGGACCGGCGTGCAGATTGAGCCCTCGGAGGCCCGGGAAATCCTTCTGGACGCCGGGGCCCGGCTGGATGGCGACCGCGTGCTCATCCCCCGGGCGATGGTCGAGGATGCGCTGGCGAAAGCCTGCAACCAGTTCGTGTTGCCCGGCCGGAGCGAACAGCACGACATGGTCATGGGCGGCAACCGCGTTTACATGGGCACAGGCGGCGCCGCGGTCAAGGTCATGGAGCTGGACGGGCGCGTGCGGGAGGCGCGGCTGCCCGATATCGCCCGCATCGGCAAACTGGTCGACGCTCTGGAGAACATTCATTTTTATCTGCGCCCGGTGGAACCGACCGAGCTGCCCAATGAGGTGCTCGACGTCAACAAGACCTATGCCGCCGTCGCCAACACCAGCAAACACGTCATGGTCTCGGCCTACACGGTGCAGTCGGCCCGCGAGGTCATCGAGATGGCCTCGATGATTGCCGGCAGCAAGGAGGCCTATGAGGAGCGTCCATTTGTCTCCTTTACCTCCTGCTGGACCGTCAGCCCGCTGCGCTACGCGCCGGAGACAGTGGAAGTGCTGCTGGAGCTGATCCGGCAGAACGTGCCCGTCGTGCTCTCCAGCGCGCCCCAGAGCGGGGCAACCGCACCGGCCGCGCTCGCCGGCACGCTGGTGCAAATCAACGCCGAAGAGCTGAGCGGCATCGTCCTTGTGAATCTGGTGCGCCCGGGGGCGCGCGTGCTCATGGGCTACGTGCCCTCCGTCGCGGACATGCGCACCGGCAGCTTCAGCAGCGGCTCGCCTGAATTCGCCCTGATGAACGCGGCGGCGGCCCAGATGGCCCACTTCTACAATATCCCGATCTATAATTCCTCCTCGCTGACCGATAGCAAGCTGCCCGATGTCCAGGCCGGTTACGAGAAGGGTATCAGCGCAGCCACGGCGGCGCTCGCGGGGACCAATTACATCCATCACTCGGCCGGTTTTCTGGAGAGCATGCTCTGTGTGGCTTACGAGCAATACGTGATCGACGACGAGATCAACGGCAGTGTGATGCGCATGGTACGGGGCATCGAGGTAACCGACGAGACGCTGTGCGTCGAGGAGATCGACAGCGTCTGCCGTGGCGAGGGTCACTATCTCGGCAGCGACTATACGCTCGAATTGATGAACACCGAGTATTACTACCCGCACACCGGGGACCGGCAGCGGCGCGCCGATTGGGAGCGCGCGGGCCAGCTGGACATGCGCGAGCGCGCCCGGCATAAGGCCCGGTACCTGCTGGAAACACACGAGCCGGAGCGCATCGATCCCCGGGTGGATGCAGCCATCCGCGCGCGCTTTGACATCCGCCTGCCCGAAGAGCTGGCCGGGATCGTATGAACCTTTCAAAAGAGCGTCCGGTGAGAGTTGCCCTGGCCCAGATCGACCCGCCGAGCGACGATGTGACCGCAGCGCTGGCCAGGCACGTCGCCTGCGTGGAGCAGGCCACCGCCGCCGGAGCGGATCTGATCGTCTTCCCCGAGCTGAGCCTGACCGGCGATGACCCCGGCTGCGAAGCGCGTAGTGCAGAGGAGCTGGAGACGCTGGTCGCCCTCAGCCGCGAGATAGATATTGTCGTCGGGCTGAAGGAGCGCGGTGAGGGTAGGTCGGCGTTCTACAACAGCGCGTTCTACTTTTCGCGCGGCCGGCTCGCCCACCGCCACCGCAAGCTGTTTCTGCTGGATTACGGGCCGTGGGACGAGGGCCGGCGCCTCACGCCAGGCGATCAGTTGCGGGTCGTGGACACGGCTCTGGGCCGGCTGGCTGTGCTCATCTGCAATGATGTCTGGCACGCGCCGGCGCCCTACCTCGCGGCGCTGGACGGCGCCGAATTCTTGATCGTGCCGGCGAACAGCGCGCGGGGCAGCCTCGCAGAAAGCCTGGATATCGCGACGACATGGGAGCAGATGAACCGGGCCTACGCGGCGATGATGGGCTTTTATCTCATTTTTGTGAATCGCGTCGGGATGATGGGCGCCGGTCCGGCTGGCTACCGCTACTGGGGCGGGTCAGAGATCGTCGGGCCGGATGGTCGGCCGGTCGTCAAGGCGCCTTACGACGCCGAGGCGCTGGTCATCGGCGAGCTGGACCGGGCGAAGGTGGCAAGCCAGCGCCGGCGCGCGCCGCTCATTCGTGATACCCGGCTCCAGTTCTTCGAGGAGGCGTTCGGGCGGCTGGCGCGGGAGCAGGGCGCATTAGCGGCAGAGAGGGGAAATCGCCGTGATTGAGCTGATCCGCCAGGGATTGAATGGCAAACAGCCGCTGCGCCGCCAGTGGCGCGACCACGAGCTAAAAGAGAGCTACGACGTGGTGATTATTGGCGGTGGGGTTCACGGCCTGGCAGCGGCCTACTACCTGGCCCGCGACCATGGCATCAGCGACGTGGCGGTGCTGGAAAAACGGTATATTGGCAGCGGCGGCAGTGGGCGCAACACGGCCATCATCCGCTCGAACTACCTGACGGCCGAAGGCGTGCGCTTCTACGACGAAAGCGTCAGGCTCTACGAGGAGCTCTCCACCGAGCTGAACTTCAACGTGATGTTCAGCCAGCGCGGCCATCTGACGCTGGCTCACTCCGACGCAGCCGTGCGGACGTTGCGCTGGCGGGCCGAGGTCAACCAGATTCAGGGCGTCGATAGCCGGCTGATCTGGCCTGACGAGATTGCCCGGCTCTGCCCGCAGCTCGATCTGAGCGATCGTCCCCGTTTTCCCGTCGTCGCCGCGCTCTACCACCCGCCGGGCGGGATCATTCGCCATGATGCCGTCGTCTGGGGCTACGCCGCAGGGGCGGACCGCCGCGGGGTGCACATCCACCAGATGACCGAAGTGACCGGGATCGACGTGGAAGGGGGCCGGGTCACGGGCGTGCGAACCAACCGGGGCCGGATTAAGACCGGCATGGTGCTCAATGCGACGGCCGGCTGGTGTACGTTGATCAGCGATATGGTCGGCCTGAGCCTGCCGGTCACCTCCCACCCACTGCAGGCCTGTGTCAGCGAGGCTCTGAAGCCGTTCCTCGACGTCATCGTGGTGTCTGGCTCTTTGCACGTCTACGTCAGCCAGTCTGATCGCGGCGAGCTGGTGATGGGCGCCTCGGTCGATCCCTACCAGTCCTACTCGCTCGACTCCACACTGGACTTTCTGGAGGGCCTATCCGGCCATGTACTGGAGCTGTTTCCCAGTCTGGCGCACGTCAAGATACTGCGGCAGTGGGCCGGCATCTGCGACATGACGCCCGATTACAGCCCGATTATGGGTTTCACGCCGGTTGAAGGCTTCATCCTCGACGTGGGCTGGGGCACCTATGGCTTCAAAGCGGGACCGGTGAGCGGCAAACGTATCGCCGAGCTGATCGCCACGAACCGCACGCCGGAGCTGATTGCTCCGTTCCGCCTCTCACGTTTCACGGAGCGGACGCTGGTCGGCGAAAAGGGCGCCGCCTCCGTAGGACATTGATGGACGCTTTGCGAGGAACAGAATGATTCTGCTGGCATGCCCGAACTGCGGGCCACGCAACGTACAGGAGTTTCGCTATGGCGGTGAGGTCCGCCAGCGCCCGGACCTGAATACCGTCACGCCCGAGGAATGGGCCGATTACGTCTACATGCGCGACAACCCGCTCGGCGTCATGCGCGAGTGGTGGTTTCACCGCGCGGGATGTGGCCTGTGGTTCATTGCCGAGCGCCACACGAAGACGCACGAGATCCAGGCAACCTACGCGTGGTCGAAGGGTCCATCATGAGATCAGAAACCAGGAGCAGAACCCGGCGGCTGGAAACTGCGCCGTCCGAGGTCATCGACCGTGAGAGGGTAATCCGGTTTACCTGGCAGGGCCGCCTATTCAGCGCGTACGCGGGCGACACCATCGCCTCCGCGTTGGCGGCAGAAGGCGTGCAGACGTTCAGCCGCTCCTTTAAGTATCACCGGCGTCGCGGGTTGCTCTGCGTGTCGGGTGATTGCCCGAACTGCCTGGTCCATGTTGACGGGGAACCGAACGTGCGCGCGTGCCGGACAAAAGTGGAGCCGGGTATGCGCGTCCGGGCGCAGAACGCCTGGCCCACGCTGGATCTGGACGTGATGGCCGCCACGCAACTGGTCGGGCGTTTCCTGCCGCCCGGCTTCTACTATAAGACGTTCAAGCGACCTCGGGCGCTATGGCCGTTTTATGAAGACGTACTGCGCCACGCAGCAGGGCTGGGCGAGGTCGACCCCGATAGGGAGCCGGGACGTTTTGACAAGGTATACAAACATGCCGACGTCCTGGTTATCGGCGGCGGGCCTGCCGGCCTGCGGGCGGCGCTGGCGGCGGCGCAGGCCGGAGCCGGCGTTCTACTGCTGGAAGAGCACGAAGCCCTGGGCGGACATCTACGCTATACGACGGCGGAGGTCCACGGACACCCCGCTCATGACGTTGCGCGTTCTCTGGCGGCGACACTCAGCGCGCAGGCGAACGTCGAACTGATGCTCAATACCCTGGTATTCGGCGTATACGACCATGGCTGGTTCGGCGCTGTCCAGGGCAACCGGCTGGTAAAGGTACGTGCCGGCGCGACCGTCGTGGCTACAGGCGCCTACGAGCAGCCGCTGGTCTTCGAAAACAACGACCTGCCGGGCATTATGCTTGGTTCCGGTGTGTCCCGCCTGCTCAACCTCTGGCGGGTGCTGCCGGGCGAGCGCGCGGTCGTCGTCTCGGCAAATCCACGCGGACTGCAGCTCGCTCTGGACCTGGCTCAGGCAGGCTGCCATGTCACCGTCGCGGAGATGCGCGCCGAGCCGGAAGAAGCGCCTGTCGAGGCGCTGCGCGGGCACGCCGTAGAGATCCTCACCGGCGCCACGGTGGTCCGGGCCAGCGGCAACGGGCACGTGGAGCGCGTCATGCTGGCCCTCGCCGGAGGAGCAACGCGCGAGGTTGCGTGTGATCTGCTCGCGCTCTCTACCGGCTACTTGCCGGCCAACGGGTTGTTGAGCCAGGCAGGCGCGAAGCCGGTCTGGGATGAGGCGCTGCATGAGTTTGTGCCGGCCGGCCTGCGGGCGGGCATGTTTGCTGCGGGCGAAGTGGCCGGCACGCATACGCTGGCAGAGGTCGAGCGCGAGGGGACGCTGGCCGGGCTGGAAGCGGCGCGCTTTGCCGGGTTCGGCGGCAGCGAAGCGGACCGGGAAATCGAGAGGCTGGCAGTGGAGGTGGCCGAAGCACAGTCCCGCCGGTCGGCCTGGACACCCGGGCCGATCCTGGCGCCGGAACAGAAAAAGGATTTCATCTGCCTGTGCGAGGACGTTACCCAGGCGGACGTGCGCCAGTCGATTGAAGAGGGTTATCAGAGCATGGAGCTGCTGAAACGCTACAGCACCATCGGCATGGGCCCCTGCCAGGGCAAGATGTGCCAGATGGCAACCATGCGGCTGTGCGCCCATCACAACCGGCGACCTATCGCCGAGACCGGCACGACGACGGCGCGCCCTCCGCTCCGGCCGGTGAGCATGGGCGCGCTCGGCGGCCGCCTGCTGGAGCCGGTGCGTTACACCCCGATACACACCTGGCATGTCGCGCAGGGCGCGAAGATGATGAACGCCGGGCAGTGGAAGCGGCCGGAGCATTATGGCGATCCCCTGGCCGAGGTCCGGGCCGTGCGCGAGGCGGTGGGCCTGATCGACGTGAGCACGCTGGGCAAGATGCTGCTCCACGGGACGCAGGTTCCCGAGCTATTGGAACGGCTTTATACCAATCAGTGGCGGCGGCTGGGCGTGGGCCGGGTCCGGTATGGCGTCATGGTCAACGACGAGGGGGTCGTCATGGACGACGGCGTTACCGCGCGTCTGAATGAGCATCGCTTTTACATGACGACGACTTCGGGGGGCGCCACAACAATCTACGAGTGGATTGAGTGGTGGCTGCAGAGCGGCTGGCAAGTGGACGCCGGCATCGTCAACGTAACCGAGCTATACGCGGCGATGAACCTGGCCGGACCGCGCGCCCGCGAGGTTATGGCTTCCGTCTGCAGCGATGCGGATCTGAGCAACGAGGCGTTCCCCTACATGGCCGTGCGCCAGGCCACGGTGGCCGGGGCGCCGGCCATCCTCATGCGCATTGGCTTTACCGGCGAGCTGAGCTACGAGATTCACGTCCCGGCCGGCTATGGTCTGCACGTCTGGCAGGCGTTGATGGACGCCGGTGCGGCCTATGGCATCCGCCCATTCGGCGTCGAGGCGCAGCGCGTGTTGCGGCTGGAGAAAGGGCACATCATTGTGGGGCAGGATACCGACGGCCTTACCAATCCGTTTGAGGCCGGGCTGGGCTGGGCCGTGAAAACCGCCAAGCCCGATTTCCTCGGCCGGCGCGCCCTGATCATGGAGAGCGAGCAGGGTATCAGCAAGCGGCTGGTTGGCTTTACGATGCCCGATGGCGTCTTGCCTGAAGAAGGAAACCAGATCGTGCGGGCCGGCCAGGGACCTCTGGGTCTGGAGATAGTCGGCCGCATCACCAGCGCGCGCTGGAGCCCAACCCTGGGCAAGATAATCGGGCTATGCTGGCTGCCGGCCGAGATGGCCGTACCAGGCAGCCATTTTACAGTGCGCGTGCGGGGCAAGCTGTTGACCGGGCGCGTGGTAGAAACGCCGTTCTATGATCCAGAGGAAGCGCGGCTGCGGGCCTAGGAGAAGACCATGAAGGGGATGCCAGTCCTGCAATCACCTCTTTTGGCTGTTGCCTGCGGCAACGAAAACAGCGCCCGGCTCGAAGATGTGACCGGGCAATTTGGGCTCATCCACATACAGGGAGAGGGCGCGCTGGATCTGCTGGCCCAGGCTTCTGGTGATGGACCTCACAAACCCGGCGATGTTTTCGCCAATAGCTCCGGGCTTTTCGTCGCCCTGCGCCCTGATGTGGGGGTCGTGCTGGCGTCGCCGGCCGCTGCCGAGGCCCTCAGCTCACGGCTTTCCACGACGGCCGGCGAGCAGCTTATTATCGTGGACATGACGCACGGGTTCGGCCTCCTGGCTTTGGCCGGGCCCTCTGCCGCTTCCGTACTGTCCCGGTTATGTGGCCTGAATTTTAATGCCCGCGCCTTTCCAAACTGGCACGCGGCGCAGACCAGCCTGGCCAAAGTGCGCGCGCTGATCGTTCGCGCTGATACGGGTGGCGTGTGCCGCTATCTCCTCGCCGTAGATCGCTCCCATGCTGTCTACGTCTGGGAGACGCTCGTTGATGCGGTGCAGGAAATTCTGGCTGACAGGTAGAGCCGGGTAATTGGACCTGATAAGGAGAACAGAAGATGTCTTTACTTCCGCAGCATCGAGATTACGTCATCGTCGGCGCGGGCGTTCATGGTCTGAGCACGGCCTGGCAACTGGCCAAAGAGCTCAGGGCCCGCGGCAAGGGCTCAGGTGCAGATATCATCGTGCTCGACAAGGATGGACCCGGATCTGGCGCCTCGGGTATTGCCTGCGGCGTCGTCCGCAACTTCTACTTCCAGCCGGCGATGGGCGAGGTGATGCGCGTCAGCGTGCAGGTCTGGGAGGAGAACGCGGAGATCCTGCACTATCACGGGGTCGGCTATCTGGCCGTCGTCGGACCCGTCCAGCAGGGCGATCTGGAGGCCATCTATGAGCGCCAGCAGAACAGCGGCTACCGCTCCGACCTCATTCTCGGGGAAGCGAACGTCTACCGGTATATGAAGCGCCTGTTTCCTGACTGGAAGGCCCGCGGCCTGACGACCATTCTGCACGAGAAGCAAGGCGGTTTCGCGTTCAACACGCCGTCTGTGATGGGTCTGGTCAGGCTGTGCCAGCAGGAAGGGGTCGAGATTCTCTCCAGCACCGAAGTAACGGGCTTCACGTTTGACGGCGAGGCGGTGGAAGAGGTGGTCACCAACCGGGGCAAGATCAGCTGCGATCATGTTGTGCTCGGCGTTGGTCCCTGGATCAAGCAGTTCTGGTCGATGCTCGACCTGCCCGAGAAGATTGATATCCACACGCCGGACGGCGAGGTCGTCAGGGACCGTCCGATGTGGACGTTCTGGCGTCTGCAGGAGGGTGAAATCCGGGTGAATCCACAGGAGTATGTCACCGCCGAGGGCAAGATCCCGCCAGTGATCCACATCGACTCTACAGAGCCGCTGATTTCGGATAAAACCGGCGAGTGCATCACCGACGAACTATGGGGTATTTACTTCAAACGGGACAAGCGCGGCCTGCAGGGCGGCGCCGTGCCCGAGCATCTCGGACCCGACGCCGAGGTTGATCCCTATGGCGTCTCCAGCTCCAGGTACGTCGTCCGCGAGGACTTCGTCGATTACTGGACTTCGGGGCTGGCCCACTGCCTGGAGCGCTTCGAGGGCTGCCACCTGGCCTATCACTGGGCGCCGTCCGGCGGCATCGGCGCTTTCAGTGCAGACAGCTTCCCGGTCTTCGACTACATGCGGCCCAACGTGTATGTAATCGCCGACAGCAACCACGGCTATAAGATGATCGGCGTCGGCAAGGAAGTCGCGCGCACGCTCATGGGCGAGCACAGCAGCGTGCTCCACCCGTTCCGCTTCGCTCGCTTTGCCACCGGCGACCTGCACCCGGTGTCAAGCAGCCCATTCCCATGGAGCTGAAGCGCATCTATAGGCGTCGCGGCCCACCCAGGTGGGGAAAGCCGTTTTGCAACGGGTTTCCTCCCTGGCGCCTGCCCTTCCGCACCTATAGACAGCCAGAGCGCCTTGCTGCGCCTGGGCCGGCCGGTTGCACAGCGTGGGTTTCAAGGTGCTGACCTCCACGGTTCGAGCACCAGTGGCGTAGTTCGGAATGAGAACACGGATGCGCGGCACAAACACCTCGCACTTTTTCCGGTTGGCTGGGCGCGGCTTATTCTACGCCCAAACGCGCACGATTGTTCATGCTGTTGTTAACGTTTTGGCCTGCCCTGGTCGCTCAAAGATCGAGTGGTGATTCTCCCAACCCCCAATCTCCATCCCCCTCTCCCACCAGCTGAAAACTCTCCACATCATCCTCACTGATATGCAAATCGGCCGATTTCGCGATCCACAGCAGGTGATGCGCCATCGCCTGCCGCGCTTTTGCCGGCTCCTGCTGCTCAATCGCCGCGAAAATCGCGCGGTGATCTTCAATCAACCCCTCCAGCTCCGGCGGCGTCCGTTTCGTAAAGCGGCGGCTCACCATCAACAGCTCATTGATCATCGCCACCAGCGACGAAACGATCAGATTCCGCGCCGCCTGCTGCACCCGCGCATGAAACCGGAAATCTGCCTGCACGAACGCTTCCGGATCGTCCATCGCCGCCGCCATCGTCTCAATCTCTTGCTGCATCAACGCCAGGTCTTCTTCATCCCGCTTGATTGCCGCCGTCGCCGCCGCATAACACTCGATCAGCAGGCGCGCCGCAAACAGATCGTGCAACAACTCCTTGCGGCGGTCGTTGTGGCGCAAAAAGGCCGCCAGCACACGCGGGTCCAGCAGATTCCACTCCTCCCGTGGCGTCGTAAACGAACGCTGTCCCTGCCGCTTGGCGATCATCCCCAGCGCCACCAGCTCGCGAATCCCCTCGCGCACCACCGTGCGGCTCACGCCATATTGCAGCGCCAGGTCTCCCTCGCTTGGCAGTTGTGTACCTGCCTGCCGCTCCCCTTTGACGATTTCTCGCAACAGGGCGCTGACGAACTTATCAGACAGATTTTCGCCGGGAACTAATTTAGCCATAGCATTTAATCCAGTCCAGAGCGGGGCGCCGTCCCTGCGCTGCTGGCTTTCCAGAGGACATTCGACGGTTCTTCTCCATCGGCAATTCGGTTCAGCTGCTGCGCCACGTCCGTGATCTGCGCCCTTGTGCGCTCATCGGTGTCGCCGGCGCGATGCGGACTCATCACCACATTGTGCAGGGTGTGGAAAGGCAGCTCGGAAGGAAGCTGCAGTGCTTCGTCGTCCGCCGGATAGTGGTACCAGGCGTCGATGCCAGCGCCGGCAATCTCGCCCGTCTCCAGCGCCCGGAACAGGGCGCCTTCCTCCAGCACCTCGCCGCGCGACACATTCACCACCAGCGCCGATCGTTTCATCAACCGCCAGTGTCTCTCGCCCAGCAGGCCCCGCGTCTCATCCGTCAGCGGCACACAAACCATCAGGCAATCCGTTTCCGGCAAGATCTGCTCCAGATCGTCCACCGTCCCCACAAACGCCGCATCTCGCGGCTCACCCGCACTCACATTTCTGCGTATTACGATAAGGCGCATGCCAAAGCCGCGCGCCAGCGTGACAATGCGGCTGCCGATGGCGCCATACCCCAGCACCGTCATCGTCTTGCCCGCCAGCGTCATAGAAGCAGCCGCCCCGCGTTCCGCGCGCCAGCGCCCCTGGCGCAGGGCGCGATCATACGGCAGCAGCCGTTTGGCCGCCGCCAGCAGTAAGGCAATGGCATGTTCCGCAACAAACGGCGCATTGTAATGGCTATTGCACACCGTCCATTGTCCATACTGCCGCAGCAGCGCCAGCTCCGCGTCCGCCGGACCCGCAAAAGGCACGACCACGACCCTTGCTCGCGCTGCAGCCGATAGAATCTCGGCCGTAAAGCGCGAGCCGACGATGACGTCCGCGTCGCGCACGCACGCCAGCACCTCTTCCGTCGCGGGCAGGGAAGCGGCGCCGGGCCTTCTGGCCTCCACCGAGAGCGGCAAGGGCGGTGCAGACTGCACCGTGATCTTCGCAGACAACATTTCTAGAAGGAAGTCGCGTTCCTCGCCCGTGAGAGCCGGGCGCAGCCAGGCCACCTTCATTGTATCGCGGTCCGACAAAACTGTATAGGCATTACCCGCCAGCCCTGCCGGCGCCACCAGCGGTCTTAAACGTGGCGCGTGCCATAAACCGAGAAGCTGCTGGCGACCTGCGGGTCGATTTCGTACGGATAGCGCTCAAACACCCGTTCATTCACTTCGATGCCCAGTCCCGGACCGCTGGGCACGGCAATGCTGCCGTTCTCAATCCGCTCGTTCGAAAACAGCGGCTCCGTCGCCAGCTCGTCCCGCAGCGGCTGCACCGCCCGCGCGTCATACTCAAAATGGCCTACGTTGGGAATCGCCGCCGCGGCATGGAAATTAGCCGCCATGCCAATCGCCGTCAGCCCGCCACAATGCGGCACAACCTTAAGCTGGAACGCCTGCGCCAGCGCCGCAATCTTCATCATCTCCGTGATGCCGCCGCAAATCGCAGCGTCGGGCGTCAGCACGCGCGCCCCACCGCGCTGGATCAGGTCACGAAAATCGTTAACCGTATACGCATGTTCGCCATATGCCAGCGGCACTGGCGAATGCACCGCCACCCGCGCCATTTCGTCCAGGCTCGTATCGTCGATCGGCTCCTCAAAATAGACCGCGCCGATTTCGCCCAAGACCTGCGCCACCTGGATCGCCGAATCGGGATAATAGTTATACTTGCCGTCTACCAGGATCTCCACCTCGTCCGGCAGCATCGCCCGCATCTCACGCAAATACGTCGTGTCCCACGCCAGGTCTCGCCCCGTACGCAGCTTTGCCGCCCTTACCCCACGCGACGTCAGCCGTTCGATGCGCTCCATGTGCCGCTCATAAGGCTCATAAAAGGCCGGCTTCGTCGCCGCATACAGCGGCAGGCGCTCGTGGTGCTGCCCCAGCAGCGCGGCGATCGGCTTGTTCAACACCTTGCCGCGAATATCCCACAGCGCAATATCGATTGCCGACAGGCACTGGATCACCAGCTCGCGCGCACCCAGGGGATGGTAAACATGAGTGCGCAGCCGCTGCATCAGCGCCTCCAGCGGTAAAGGGTCCTGCCCGATCAGCAGCCAGCGCAGCTTTTCGTCAAACAACGCCTTGACCGTCATGGGATGGCTGTGCCCATAACAATCGCTGGCCTCGCCCCACCCGATTACCCCCTCGTCCGTCGTCAACTTCAACACGGCGAAGAAACGCCGCCGCGGTGGTTTGTCCGAGATGCCATAGGAGAGCGGGATGATTTCAACGTCGGTGATTTTCACGATCTTCTTTCCTTTATCGATGCCATTGAATTCAAGGAGACCAGACAGAATTCAGAAACCTATCTGCTCTGTCGTTTGTTACTTTCACGGCGCAGCAATCGCCGGGCACAATTCCAGAACTTGAGGTCCATAACTGCGCAGCGCCAGCCGACGCCCGGCTTGCTGCGCGCGCAAGATCAGCTCCCGCTCATTCAGGGCCGTAACCTGCCCGTCCTGCAGTACAACGCGGCCCCCCACCAGCACCGTGTCTACCACCTGCGGGCTCGACGAAAAGGCCAGCGTGCTCACGGGATTGTAATAAGGCGCCGAAATCGGCTGGTAGAAATCGGCGATCAGCACGTCCGCCCGCTTCCCCACCTCCAACGAGCCAATTTCATGTGCCATGCCGATCGCCCGCGCGCCGTCAATCGTCGCCATGCGCAGCGCGTCTCGGCTGGACATCACCCCTGGATTCTGCGTAGCCGCCCGCTGCAGCAGCACACCCATCTTCAGCGCCTCGAGCATGTTCTGGCTGTTATTGCTGGATGCCCCGTCCACGCCCAGGCTCACGATCACCCCTTCCTCCAGCAGCCGCGCCACCGGCGCCACGCCGTTGCCCAGATACATATTGCTCACCGGGTTGTACGACACGCGCACGTCGTTGCGTGCAAAGCGCCGGATGCCGTCTTCGATCAGGTGCACACAATGCACCGCCAGGAAATTCGACGCCAGGAACCCGAGGCCCTCCAGCCACTCGATGGCCCGCAGCCCGTGCCGCGCGCCGATAATCTCGTCGTCGCGCGCCGTCTCACAGGTGTGCATGGTGATGATGCAATTGTGCGCCCGCGCAAATTCCTGGAAAACGGCAAACGTCTCCGGCTCCACGCAGCGCATATTCGGCGGCGCCAGGCAGAACGTCACCCGGCCCTCCCCCCGGTCGCGGCACGCCCGCACCAGCCGCGCGCAATCCTGCAGCGCCTCGTCCAGCGGTTCCAGCAGGTCCGCATAATATGCCGTCACCGGATACCCATCATTATCCCCAATATCGGCCACACTGCGCCCCAGCAGCGCCCGCACCCCGCTGTCCACCAGCGCCTCCAGCACCGCATCACCCATCTCGTGGCGCGGGTTGGGATACATATACTCCACCAGCGTTGTCGTGCCGCTGCGGATCGCTTCCATGCAGCCCACCATCGCCGACAGGTAGAAATCATCCGGCTCCATCTGCAAAATGCCCGGGGTAGTCACCACCTTCAGCCATTCATGAACGTGGATGCCTTCGCCGAGCCCCTTCATAAACGTCTGGAACAGATGCGTGTGCGTGTTCACCAGGCCCGGAAAGATGCACTTTCCGCTGGCGTTGATGACGTTCGACGCTTCGTAACGGTGAGCTATCTCTGCCGTGGGCCCCACCGCCACCAGCCTGCCATCGCGGATCGCCAGCGCCCCGTCCGGATATTCCCGATCCGCCTCGTCCACTGTAACCAGGTAGCCGCCCAGAATCAGCGTATCGACGGTTTCCATCTTCTCTTGTGCTTGCAAGGTTTGCTCCGGCAAAATCTAACTCCTATGAATTTTGGGGCGGCACGCACGTGCCGCCCCAAAAACCAAACTGCTGCGGATTCTGCCCCGTAAAATCAGGCGCCGGCAAAGCGGTCCGTTTCAGATTCGGCCCAAAAGACCACCTTGCGCCGCACCCAGGAGATTGTTGCATTCAGGATGATGCCGATCGCGCCCAGGACGATGAGCAGGGCAAATACCGCCGCCGTGTCCAGTCGCGCGTTGGCAAAGGTCAGCATGTAACCCAGCCCGCCCGTCGCCCCCACAAACTCGCCTACGATGGCGCCGATCACGCTCAACACAATGCCGATCTCCAGCCCGGCGAAAATGTAGGGCAGCGCGTTGGGAAAGCGCACGAATCGGAATATCTGCCAGCGTGAAGCTACCAGCGAGCGCATCAGCTCGATCTGATCCTGGTCCACGCTGCGCAGCCCGGCAATCGTATTCACGAGAATGGGGAAAAAGGCGATGACCACCGTCATCGCAATCTTCGACTCGATGCCAAAGCCAAACCAGATCACCATCAGTGGCGCCACCGCCACTTTCGGCACGCTCTGGAAAGCCACGATATACGGATACACCAGCCGGTGCAGCGTCGGCGAGACGGCAATCATCGTGCCCACGCTGATGCCGACGACGGCGGCGATCACAAAGCCCAGCAGCACCTCATACACCGTCACGCCCAGGTGCCGGTATATCGTGCCCGTCTCAAACATCTGCACCATGCTGGCGACAATCGCCGAAGGCCGCGGCAAGATCAAATGCGAAACGTTCAGCGCCCGCACCAGCCCTTCCCATAGGCCAAGGACGAGAAGAAGGGAAATGATCACCTGCAGGACGCTCTGCAGCCGCTGCCGCCTGCTCTGGCTGAATATCTCCGGCTTTGTCACCTCGTCCAACCCGCGACTCTGCTTGTCACCGAGAATATCCACCTTAGCCATCACATTGCCCTTCTATTCTCATCCAACCCCGACACCCAGCCCGTCACACCGAACGGACTCGCCGCACCCCGTCACGCCGAGCGGGCCTCATGTCTGTATGGGCGACTTCGGAGCGAAGCATCTCTCAGGCCTTACTGCTCAAACCCCTCAGCCGCCAGCGCCTCCACCTCCGCCGCGTCAAAATCATTCGCCTCGTCAATGAACTCATTCGTATATACTTCCTGCGCGCTCATCGCCTCCTCAAGCACGCCCGCGTCAAGCATGAAGTCAAGCTGAATCTGCCATCCGGCGGGGTCGTTCCAGCCCCAGCGCGTATCCTCGCGCCCTTCCACCGTCATATCCATTAGCTGCGTATTCAGCCGGTGTACCTCTGCCTGCAGCGCTGCTTCCTCGTCGCCGGACGGCCTGCTTTCCGGGAACGCAGCCCAATAAGCGCGCACCGCCGCTTCCGGATTGGCAAACGCATAGACCGCGGCCCTGGCCATCGAGCGGGCCACCCTGGCGACAACTTCCGGATTCTGCTCGATATATTCGCGCGTGGCGACCACGACGTGCCCCGGAGCCTGCAGGAGCGGCTCCCACACAAAATAGCGGAACTCGAACCCTTCCACTTCAAGGCTGGCGAAGAACCCACTCCAATAAGCCAGCGCGTCCACATTATTGCTGCGCAGCGCCTGTCCGGCCTCGGCCGGGTTGAAGCCCGTGGGTACCATCGTCATTTCGGTGTCCGCATCAATCCCCGCCTGCCCGGCCAGCGCGCGCACATGGTCTACGTGCGAGCTGGCGGCGGCAGGCACGCCAATCGTCGCGCCCACAAGGTCGATGATATCTTCATATTCGGAATCGGCAGGCACGCCAATGCGCGCGTTCGAGCGCGTCACCGGTACGTAGAAGCTCACCAGGTCCACGCCCTCCTGCCGTCCCAACGGCAGAACGTCCGTGGCAATCTGAATGATATCCGCCTCGCCCGCAATCAACAGCTGCAGCGCCTGGTTGGAACCACCGGCCGGAATCAGTGTGACGTCGAGACCTTCTTCCTCATACCAGCCCAGCGCCAACGGAATGTACTGCCCCGGATGATCCACGCCGATGACGCTGCCGCCATGCGCAATCGTCACCTGCACCGGCTCTTCAGCTGCCGGTTCCTCGTCCGCCGGCTCTTCAGTCGCCGGCTCTTCGTCCGAGGGCTCCTCAGTTGCCGGCACTTCCGCTGGTTCCTCAACGGCCGGCTCCTCTGGCGCCCCTGTCGGTTCCGCCTGCTGACAGCCTGCCATCAGCAGAGCAACGACGATAAGAACCAACCACACTCGTTTTACTGCGCGCACAACTTTCCTCCCTTCCTATCTTAACGGAGCCTACTGAACAATTAACCGCCTAGACGCGCGCCCTGTTGGGCGCCCACCCTGATGCGCCATACCCTGGCTGGCGTCATCTGAGATACCAATCTGGTTGTTCTGTTCTCATTCAGAGGAGCATATTGACGTCAGGCTTCCGTAACGGAGTCGTCGCTTCTGTACAGAGCGGACAGCCTTCCGAATATCTGTCTGCTCTCCAAAAATGGACTGGATAATTTGACGCGACTATCATATTATATTATAAGTTGAGTGCCCACGCAAGCTTCGACCACTGCTTTGAGGAGCAATTGATGATCTCGCTAAAGGAAATCGACAAGATTTACAGGAGCAGTCGGGGGGACGAGACGGTCGCCTTAAAAGGCATTTCTTTCGACGTAGAAGAAGGGGAATTTATCACCATCGTCGGTCCCTCCGGCTGCGGCAAGACCACCTTGCTCAAGATAATCGGCGGATTGATTCCCAAGACCGCTGGCAAAATTTACCTGGACGGCAGCGAGATCGCCGGCCCCAATCCCAAAATCGGCCTCATCTTTCAATCGCCTGTGCTGCTTCCCTGGCGCACTATCTACGAAAATATCATGCTGCCCGTCGACGTGCGCAAGGCGCCGCGCAAAGAGCACGACCGCTGGGCCAGAGAGCTGCTGGAGCTTGTGGGGCTGACAGGCTTTGAGAACTATTATCCCTCTGAGCTGTCGGGCGGGATGCAGCAGCGCGCCGCCCTCTGCCGCGCCATGATCAACAATCCCAGCATCTTGCTCATGGACGAGCCGTTTGGCGCCCTCGATGCTATGACGCGCGAAAATATGAACGTCTGGCTGCAGCGCATCTGGCTGGAGAGCGGCAAAACCGTCGTCTTCGTTACCCATTCCATTCCCGAAGCCGTCTTTCTGGCCGATAGAGTCGTCGTCCTATCCAGCCGGCCGGGCTGCATCGACGAGGTAATCTCCGTGGATATTCCGCGCCCCCGTTCTATCAACGTCATGACCACAGAGCAGTTTGGAGCGCACGTACAGACCATCCGCACCAAATTTGGTAGTGAAGGGGCGCTTGATTAGCCTCCCTGCTCGATTTCCATTCCTAATCATCGCTGCAAGAGGGTTGAATGAACTTTGACCTGAGCGACTATCTAGACGACTTGAGGCGCCATCATCCCGAGGAGTTGGTGGAAATCAATGCCCCGGTCGAGCGTGATTACACGATAACCGCCTGTGCTCTAGAGCTGGAGCGCGAGGGCCGCTATCCGGCGCTGCTTTTTAACAATGTCGCCGGCTCCCCCATGCCGGTCCTCTCCAATCTCTTCGCCAGCCGCCGCCGCATAGCCCTGCTTCTCAATCTGGACGAGCGCGACCTGGTCGAAGGCTGGATCCGTCTCTCCCAACGCCGCGTCCCCCCTGTTCCCTCCCGCGAAGCGCCGGTGCAGGAACAGATCTTCACCGGCGACCAGATCGACCTGGGCCGCTACCCCATTCCCATCCACTTTGAAGTCGACGCCGGCCAATACATCACCGGCGGCGTGGTCCTCTCCCGCGACCCCGACACCGGCGTGGGCAACCTCAGTTATGCCCGCATGCAGCTCATCGGACCTGCCGCCTTCGGCGTCAGCCTCCACTCCCGTGGCGACCTGTGGGACAGTCATCGCCGCGCCGCCCTGCAAGGCCGACCCCTCGAGGTCGCCGTGCTCATTGGCCCCCATCCCGCCATCGCCCTCGCCGCCGCCGACCGCATCCCGCCAGACGATGACGAGTTGGCCATGGCCGGCGGCCTCATGGGCGCTCCTGTACCCGTTGTGCCCGCCTGCACCGTCGACCTGCACGTACCGGCCTACACCCAGATGGTCATCGAAGGCGTCATCGAAAACGCCGCCAACGTCGACGAAGGTCCTTTTGGCGAATACACCGGCTACGCCTCCGGACGTTCCACGCGCAACGTGCTGCGCGTTACGGCCGTGACACACCGCCGGCACGCCATCTTTCAGGACGTCGTGCCCGGCGCCTCGGCCGAGCACCTTACCCTCAGCAAAATCCCGCGCGTCGCGCGCGTCTTTCACCAGTTGAAGCAAGCCATTCCTGAAGTGGTCGCCATCAACTATCCCATGTCGGGTACCCATTTCCATTGTTACGTCTCCATGAACAAGACAATGGAGGGCCTGCCCAAACGCGCGGCTCTCCTGCTCTTCGGCCTGGACATGTTCGCGAAACTGGTCATCGTCGTGGACGACGACATCGATGTCTACGACGAAAAGGAAGTGCTCTGGGCCCTGGCTACCCGTTTCCAGGCCGATAAAGACCTCTTCGTCGTGCCCGGGGTTCTCGCCAACGTGCTCGATCCCACCACCGAAAACGGCCTCTCCGCCAAAATGGGTCTCGACGCCACGCTGCCGCTCAACGCCCGCGAGCAGCGCCTGAGCATCTCGCCCGCCGTCCGCGCAGCCGTCGACCGCCTGTTGCAGGACGAGCTGCCTTCCGCAATCATTTCTCGCTTCGCATCAGGAGAACCAGAATGACAACCCCCGCATCTACCATCGAAAAAGTAGGCGTGATTGGCCTGGGCGCCATGGGCCGGCCCCTGGTCAACTCCCTCCTGGAAGCCGGTTATTCGGTGCACGCCTATGACATATCCGCCGCAGCCATTGACGCCGCCGTGCAGCAGGGCGCCACAGCCGCCGCTTCGCCCGCCGATCTGGCGGCAGGCGTCGACCTCTTCCTCACCGTCCTGCCTTACGGCGAAGACGTAGAAGCCGCCCTCTTCGCCCCCGGCGGCGCCGCCGAAGGCGCGCGGCGCGGCGCCATCTTTGTCGACGCCAGCACTATCGACCCCATGACCATCAACCGCCTGGCGCAGCCCCTGCAGCAAAAAGGCATTGACGTGCTTGATGCCGGTCTCGCCGGTTCTCCCAAAATGGCCCGGGAAAGGCGCCTGACCCTGCTCGTCGGCGGCGACGAAGCCGTCTTCGACCGCGCGGCCGGCGTGCTGCGCTGTCTCGCCGACCAGGGTAAGCTCCTTTACACGGGGCAGCTTGGCTCGGCCAAAGTTGTCAAGCTCCTCAACAACATGGTCGGCGCTGTGCAGATGGCCGCCATCTCCGAAGCGTTCAACCTGGCGGTAAAAGCCGGCGTTGACCCCAAAGTTCTGTATGACGGCATGAGCGGCAGCATGGGTAACTGCTGGGCCCTGCACGTCCGCCCCCCTTACCCAGGCATCAAGCCCGGCAGCCCCGCCGATCTCGACTTCGAGCCCGACTTCAGCGTGGACTATATGATTAAAGACCTGAGCTACGCCCTGCAAACCGGTCGCTCCCTCGAAGCCGCCCTGCTGCTCGCCGGCCAGGTCCACCAGCTCTACCTCGCCACCAGTGCCCGCGGCGAAGGCGCCAAAGATTTCGCCGCCATCGTCCACACCGTCCAGGCCCTCAGCAAACCCTAACTTCCATGATCACGGTCATTCTGAGCGCAGGGAAGAACCCCGCCGCCTGCCCGTAGCGACCAAAATGAAACAGAGCCCCAATCAACTAAATAAAGGTGTGACTCAAATGGAAAACCCCCTCTACAAAACAACCCTATGGCAAAACTACCTGGACGGCGCCTGGCAACAAGCCTCCGATGGCAAATCCATGGAATCCCTCAACCCCGCCACAGGAGAACTCGTCGCCCAGGTGCCCGACTCCTCAAAACAAGACGCCCGCGACGCAGTCATGATCGCCAAAAAAGCATTCCGCTCCCAGGATTGGGCGTTCGCCCCCGAAAAGCGAGCACAAGCGCTCTATGCCTGGGGCAACCGTCTCGAAGCCGCTTCCGAGGAGCTCGCCCAATTACTCACAGCCGAGTCAGGCAAGCCCATCCGCGAAGCGCGCTACGAAGTGGGCCGCGCTATCAGCTACCTGCGCTATTACGCCGGCGCTGCGCGCACCGTCTACGGCCGCTCCACCGCGCTATCTTCCGATTCCTACTCGATCCTTGCGCGTGAACCGGTAGGCGTTGTGGCCGTCATCGTTCCCTGGAACTTTCCGGTTACCTTACTCATGCGTGCATTAGCGCCGGCGCTGGCTGCTGGCAATACCACCGTCATCAAGCCGGCTGAAGAGACCACCGCTATCACACTGGCCTGTATCAGAGAGCTCCATGCCACTGCAGCCTTTCCGCCGGGGGTGGTCAACGTCGTCAGCGGCTTTGGTCATGTTGTCGGCCGGCAGTTGGTGGAAGATCCACACACCGACATGGTCAGCTTTACAGGCGGTTCGGACACCGGGCGCGAGGTCATGCGCGTGGCCTCAGAGACCGTCAAGAAGGTCTCCTTAGAGCTGGGCGGCAAGTCGGCCAACATTATCTTCGACGACGCCGACCTGGAGCGAGCGCTGCCATTCGTCATCAGCGGCATTTTCACCAATGCGGGTCAGCTTTGCACGGTTGGCTCGCGCCTTCTCGTTCAGGACACCATCCAGGCTCGCGTCATTGACGAAGTGAAGTGCCGCGCCGAGCGCCTGCGCGTTGGCAACGGGCGCGACGAAGCCACCCAAATGGGTCCGCTCGTATCAGAGGTGCAGTTGCAGCGCGTAAGTGGCTACGTGAACATTGGCAAACAGGAAGCCCAATTAATAACCGGCGGCAACCGCCTGACAGCCAATGGTCTGGAACAAGGCTACTTCTTCGCGCCCACCATCTTTGATAATGCGCCAGAATCCTCACCCATCGTCCAGGAAGAGATCTTCGGCCCCGTGCTGGCCGTCCAACCCTTCCACGATGAAGAAGAAGCCGTCGCGCTCGCCAATGGCACCCGATATGGCCTGGCGGCTGCCGTCTGGAGTAAGAACATCGACCGCGCCCTACGAGCCAGCCGCCGGCTCGAAGCAGGGACCGTCTGGATCAACTCCTACAACAAGCTGGCCCCCGAAGTCGAAACCGGCGGCTATAAGGAAAGCGGCATCGGCCGCGCCAGCGGTCTGGAAGGACTCTACGACTACACCGAAATAAAACACATCTACATAGAAACTGAGGGGCTGAGAGAGTGAAATAGACTCCGGAGTTTGGTTCTTCTGCAGAGCTGGGTACTCACTCCTGCCAGGCTCGGCGCTTTGCCTGCCAGCGGCCATCTGCTGACAATCCGTCCCAGATAGACCGAGGCCGACAGGTAGACGCCCACGACCAGCAGGGCCAGATTTCGCTTGCGGTTGATGTGTTCTCCCGGCAGCCATTGGCACAGCTCCTGCAAGACCGTATGATACAGTTGAAGGTTGTTGCGCATGGTGACCTCCTCGATACCCTGGTTTGCTTCGAACTACCAGTGTATCAGAGGCCCCGCGACAACCTTCTTCCTTGTTAATGTCCAAAGTGATAGGTAGCTAGTTTTCCTCATTACAACTGATCGGGTATAACCTGACCGGTAGAGGTTGTCTTCCGCGCGGGGTGCATGGTCGCGTACTGGGTGGTAAATGCAGGGTTGGAGGGATAGAACAACGGCGGGTTCCCTTTCTTCTGAAGAGATGGGCCGTTTCCTCGCGGGTATGCGGCGGCTGGTGTTGGACGAGGCTGCTACGGTACGCCAGAAAATTCACACGCTCTGGTACCAGCCGCTGGCTGCGCGTGTCTCCGAAGGGCGGGCCATTGACGGCGTCCGGGTAGTCCGGGTGCTGCCAGACGGGCTGATCGAGCTGGCCTGCGAGCGAAATCTCTCCCGTTTCCGCGAAGGAGACGTACTCTGCCTCAACCAGGGCAACCCCTTTGGCGAGCCGGCGTGGATGGTGACCCTGGAGAACGACGAGGAGACCAGGCTGGTCGTTTCCTGCCGCGAGCTTGGAATCAACTGGGGAGCATTCGCCCAGGAGCGGCGAGGCTGGATTCTGGATGAAGGCTTAATCGACCTCAGTCACTGGATCCTGGACGCACTGGACGAAGCCGGGGATACCCTCGCCGGGCGGACCCGGATCCTGCCCTTGCTGATGGGCTACGCGCGGCCGAGTATTGATCCGCAACGCTACGAGCGCGGTCTGGCGATGGGCGACGGCTTTGGCCTGAACTACAGCCAGACCGAGGCCTTCGCCCAGGCCTACGCCACCGACCTGGTCTATCTGATCCAGGGTCCGCCCGGTACGGGCAAGACGCGCCTTCTCGCGCACCTGGCCCAGGCACTGGTCGCCGACGGCGAGCGCGTCCTGATCACCTCGTTCACCCACCGGGCCATCAACAACGCGCTGAATAAGGTGATGGAGGTCGATCCCGCCCTGCCAGCGGCCAAAATTGGGCAATCGACGAGGGCCGACGACCTCCGGGCAGATAACTATGAAACATTCGCTGCCTCCCCCATGGCCGAGATGAGCGGCGGCTATGTACTGGGCGCCACGCCCTTCGCCACGCGCACGCAGCGGCTGGAAGGCGTGGAGTTCGAGACCGTCATCTTCGACGAGGCCAGCCAGATTACCCTGCCGCTGGCCGTGATGGGCATGCTGGCCGGCCAGAAGTACATCTTTATCGGCGACCAGAAGCAGCTACCCCCGGTGCTGACGACCAGGCTAAGCGGCGGCGCCTTTCGCGACTCCGTCTTCGGCAGCCTCGTCGAGCGTGGCTTTGACACGATGCTGACCGAGACCTACCGGCTGAGCAGCGAACTGGCCGATTGGTCCAGCCGCCACTTTTACGACGGGCAGCTAACGCCGGCGCCCTGGGTGGCCGGCCGACGCGTGGATTATTCCCGGCCGCCTGCCCGGCTGATAGACGTCCTGGACCCGGACGAGCCGAAGGTCTTCTGGGATCTGGGCCATCGTAACACGACTACCCGTAGCCACAAAGAAGCAGATGCCGTGGCCGACCTTATATCCACCTTGCTCAACTGCGGCTTTCCGGCCGGGGAGATGGCCGTCGTCGTGCCCTACCGCGCTCAGGCGCGACAGATCCGCAACCTGATGCGCCGGCTCGTGCCCGATGCGACCGTTCACCGGCAGATCATCGTCGACACGGTAGAGCGCATGCAGGGCCAGGAGTGCGATCTGGTCATCGTTTCGCTGACGACCGCCAATCCGGCCTTTGCTGCAAACCTGGCCGAGTTTTTCTTCCAGCCAGAGCGCCTGAACGTCGCTGTGACCCGGCCGCGTAAAAAGCTGATCATCGTCGGCAGCCGCCATGTTCTTAATGCTACGCCCGACGACCCGGCCCTACAGGAGAGCGTCGAATTGCTGAAAGAGCTTCTGGCAGGCTGTACGACAGTTAACCTGCCCTATTAGCCCATGGCCCAGATCCTGCCCAACACTCCCATCGCCAGTACGACGACCAACGCAATGCGCGTCTTCCATCTGTTACGCCGGCTGCCGGATGACGACTATTTTGTCTGGCAGCGGCTGCACATCTGGGACCGGTCGGGGCCGGACTTCTGGGTCCTGCGCAACAACCGGCGGGCGATGCTGATCAAGGTCTCCGAAGCTAACCCCGGCGACGTGCGGGCCCGGTTGCAGCCTGCCCTCTTCGCCCAGACTCCCCCGGCCCCACCGCCCGGCTGCCAGGAAGAGGAGATCCTGGCCCAGTTCCGGGAGCAAGTGGCGCTCCCGGGCGAGCCGCCCCTTCCCGCAGCCGTCTTGTTCCCCAGCCTGCCCCGGGCCGCGCTGCAGAAGTTCCCACCTGGCGACCGGCCGGCGGATGCCCTCTGGCTGGCCAAAGAGGAGCTGGTGCCGGAGCGGTTCGGCAACTGGCTGGAACGGCATCTGAGCGCGCCGCTGAGCGAAACGGCCATCGCCAGGTTGCGCGAAGCCTTCACTCCTGAGGTAGTCATCCCCGCTACGTTCACTGTTCGCGAGCCGATCGAGCGGCGTACCGGCGCCGAGCTGACCGGTTATCTGCTCGACTACCGGCAGGAGCAGGTGCTCAAGACAGACCTGGATCTGTCTCAAGATGCCCATACAGTGGCCCGGGAGTTTGGCATTCGTCTGGTCAATGGTGTGGCGGGCAGCGGTAAGTCGCTGATCATCGTCTACCGGGCGCACCTGCTGCGCAAGCTCTTCCCAAGGAAACGCATTCTGGTTCTGACCCACAACCGGCCGCTCATCCGCGACCTCAAAGCACGCTACCGGCAGCTCAGCAACGGCGACCGCAAGGTCCAGTGGTACACCTTCTTCGGCTGGTGCCGGCGCTACTGGCCGGAGAGCATCCCCTGGCAGCGCACTATCACCTTTGAGAAGCGACAGCAGCTCTTCACCCGGGCCTGGCACGAGCACCTGGCCGACACGGCCATCACCGAGCAGATGCTGCAGGAAGAAACGGACTGGTTCAAGGACCGGTTGCTCTTCGGGCGGGAGGATTACCTGGCAGCCGACCGTACCGGCCGGGGCTTTGCCCTTTCGGAGTCCATGCGTCACAAGGTCTATGACGCCATGGAGAGCTACCACCAGGCCCTGCGGGCGCAAGGGTTGTGCGATTGGGGAGACGTGCCCCGGAAGATGTGGCGCCTGTTGCAGGCCGGGCGGGTGCGCCGCCACACGTATGACGTCATCCTCGTGGACGAGGCCCAGTTCTTCGCTCCGCTCTGGTTTGAGATTATCAAGCTGATCCTCAAACCGGCGACTGGCTACCTCTTCCTCGTGGCCGACCCCACGCAGGGCTTTCTCAAGCGGCGGCAGTCGTGGCTGGCCAGTGGTCTGGAGGTACGCGGCCGGGCACACCGACTCAACAAGAGCTACCGGACCACTCGGGAGATCCTGAATTTCGCCACTCTGCTCTACCGCACGCGCTTGCCCGAAGATGATGACAACGAGGAAATCGTAGCCCCCAATCTGATGGATATGCCCTCGGGAGCGCTGCCGGTGATTATCCCGCTAACCAGCGCCCAGGACGAGGCCACCCGGGTGCTGAACGAGATCCGGGAGCTGGTTCAGGCCGGCGTGCCCCTCGGCCACATCCTCATCATCCACACAGACGCCCGCGAAGCGAACAGGCTGCTCAGCCGCTTGCGGCAGACGTTTGGAACAGGCGCGGCCGTGGACCCCGGTCAGGTCGCGGACAGCAGCGGCCGCATCCGGGTTTGCTCGCTGCATGCCGCGACGGGGCTGGAGGCGCCCATTGTCTTCCTCATGGGCGTCCGTGGGCTGTACGAGGCGGAACAGAGCGTGCGGCTTTCGGAGAGCGAACGGGCAGAGCTGATCCGCGACAACACGCGCAAGTTGTACATGGCCTGCACGCGCGCCGGGCAGCGGCTGGTGCTGACCTACGTGGGGGAGGTACCGGAGTTGTTGCGCGGGCTGATTTCAGAAACGGGCGTGACGCTAAGTTAGGTAGACTGCCTCTTGGCCATGCTGAGTTGCGCCGGTCGGCCACGAAGCCTTGGCGACAGGTGGCCGGCCGGACTCGCTCCCTGCACCCCGCACTGGTGAGTAGCCTCACCCCCACACCATGACATATAGCACTGCAGCGATCGGCCGAAGAGGGCTAGAATAACCCTGTAACTTACGATAAGTTTTGCTTATAGCTTCCTGTTTCTAGAGTAAAAACGGGCTTATCCGGGACCGATGCACGAGCTTTCTGTCACCGAGCAGATCAGAGACATCGCTGTTCGCTATGCGAATGAGGCCGGCGCTATGAAGATTACCGACATCTACGTCGTCGTCGGCGAGCTGTCCTCGATCGTTGACGATTCGGTGCAGTTCTACTGGAATTACATCAGCGAAGGCACGATCGCCGCCGGCGCCGCCCTCCACTTCCGGCGCCTGCCGGCGACCTTCGTCTGCCGCCGGTGCGCCCGGCAGTATGGGACAAAAGACGGGTTGGCCTGCCCCACCTGCGGCTGCAGCGACGTGCAGGTGGTGCAGGGCGAGGAGTTTTACCTGGAAGCGATAGACGTGGCCCGCGAGGCAGAGCCTGAGGCGGCTTTCCCGCCGGTCCCGTAAGGAGAAAAAATGGCTGAACGAGTAGCCGTTGTCGAAAATATCCTCGGCGCCAACGAGCGGCTGGCGCAGAGCAACCGCGCCCGGCTGGACCAGGCCGGGGTCTACGCGCTGAACTTCATGGCCAGCCCCGGCGCCGGCAAGACGAGCCTCATCGAGCGCACCGTGCAGGCGCTGGCGGGCGAGATGCGCCTCGCCGTCGTGGACGGCGACATTGCCACCAGTCTGGACGCCGACCGCGCCGCAGCGGCCGGCGCGCGCGCCGTGCAGATCAACACCGGCGGCGATTGTCACCTCGACGCCGTCATGGTCCAGCAGGCGCTGACCCAGCTCGACCTCGAGGGCATCGACCTGCTCATCGTCGAGAACGTCGGCAACCTGGTCTGCCCGGCGAGCTTTGCCCTGGGTACGCACAAGAGCGTGCTCATCGCCAGTATTCCCGAAGGCGACGACAAACCCTACAAATACCCGGCCATGTATCGCGGCGTGGACGCCCTGGTCATCAACAAGATCGACCTGCTGCCCTACATCGACTTCGACATGGACTTTTTCCGCCGGGGCGTCGAAGCGCTCAACCCGGGCCTGGT
>JAAYYY010000161.1 GCA_012515125.1 Chloroflexota bacterium | reverse complement strand
TACGCCCCCGCCTACCTCGGCCTTGGTCACGTCCATCTCCAGCGCGAGCGAGGCTCCGAGGCGCTGGTCGCCTTCCGGCGGGCGCTCGCCGTGCAGCCGGAAAACGCGGCGGCCTATCACGGCATGGATCTCGTCTATGCCCGGCTCGGCTATACCTCGGACGCCATCGCCGCCGCCGAGCGGGCCGCCGAATACGCGCCCTGTGATACCACGGCCCGCCTGAATCTCGCCTTCCTCTACGAGCAGACCGGCCGGACGGAAGAGGCGCTGTCCACCTTCCAGTCGCTCTGCACGGATTCTCCAGACGACGCTAGCGCCCACGCCGGGCTGGGGCTCAGCTATCTGCAGCTGCACAAGCTGCCGGCGGCCCGCCGCGCCTTCGCCAGAGCGCTGGAGCTGGACGCCGAGTGCGCGATTGCCCACGCAGGTATGGCCGACGTTTTGCGGCTGACCCTGCAGTATGACGCAGCGGAGGCTGCCTACGAACAGGCATTGGCGCTGGACTCGCAGCGCGGGCGCACCCACGCCGGCCTGGGCCATCTCTACATGGTCCGCGGTGAATTGGAAAAGGCGCTGCAGGCTTACCAGCAGGCTATCACCCTGGATCCACAGGACGCCACTGTGCGCTGTGGCCTGGGCGACGTCTACCGGCAGCTGCAGCGCACCGACGAGGCGCTGCAGGCCTACCAGCGTGCGCTGCGCCTGAACGCCCGGCTTCCCGCCGCCTATCTCGGGCAGGGCCACGTCTTCCGCTCGCTGAACCGGCTCTACGACGCAATCCACGCCTTCAGGCAGGTGGTCAACCTGGACCCGTCCATCGTCGCCGGGCACGTGGGCATGGGCGAGGTCTATTATGAATGGCAGCAGCTGGACGACGCGCTCGCCTGTTTCGAGAAAGCGCTGGAAATCGAGCCGGGCACCGCGGCTGCCCATCTCGGCATAGGCAACATCTATCGCGATCGCGGCGAGACCGGCCGGGCGATTGCGGCCTACGAGGAAGCCATCCGTCTCGACCCGCGCAGTGCGGCGGCCTACGGCTTCCTCGCCGACATCTACAACGCGCGGGGGGAGACAGAGAGGGCGCTGGAGGCTTACGAGACTGCCGTCCGCCACCATCCCGAAGACGCTCTGTCTATGGGCTCGCTGGCAGGTCTCTACCGGAAGGTAGGCCGC
Organism: Chloroflexota bacterium; assembly: GCA_012515125.1. Classification (GTDB taxonomy): domain Bacteria; phylum Chloroflexota; class Anaerolineae; order Promineifilales; family Promineifilaceae; genus JAAYYY01. Next base: position 498 of record JAAYYY010000161.1, on the reverse strand, counting down.
CAGGCTGACTACGAGCGCACCATTGAAGAGGCGCGCCGCCTGATCGCCTACGAGAGCGAGTATAATCGCGCCTGCCTGGAGGCGATTGCCGGCAACGTGCAGCAGGCGGTCGAGCTGCTCGACCGGGCGCTGCTCAAACGCCAGGTCAGCGTAGAGCACGTCTCCACCGATCCCGACTTCGACTTCATACGCGACGACCCGGCGTTCCGGGCGCTTCTGGAACAGCAGGAACCGTCGCCGGCGCCTACCGTCGTGGATGAAGAGCCGGAAGCCGAATCCGAAGGCGCCGCTGCCGCCTGAGGCGCCAGCTCCAGATTTAGGGCGAGCTTCCCGGAGGCCGCCGCGCACGACGCATCTGCACGTGTGCGGCGGCCTACGGCTATCCGGCCCTGAATTCGCGCGCCTCTCCACATGACTATTGGCCCGACCAGCGGTGAGCGTTTATACTACCCTCAACTTTCCAGCCATCTCCGCAGCGCACAAATAACCAGATCGCGC
>JAAYYY010000160.1 GCA_012515125.1 Chloroflexota bacterium | reverse complement strand
GAGGCGCGCCGGCGCAAGGTCATCAGCGAGTCGGATGTCGAAGCGATCCTCGCCTCGGCCGATGAAGAACAGGCGGAACGGCTGTACCAACGCTTGCAACAGCTTGGCATCCGCGTGGTCACTGAATCCGGCGACACCGTCGAGGATTTCGGCGAGAACAATAACGTTCTGGATAGAGACGGCGAGGACGAAGAGGACGGCGACAGCTACTACGGCAGTGGCCTGCAGGATGACCCTGTCCATACGTATCTGAAGGAGATTGGACAGGTCTCGCTCCTGCGCGCCGAACACGAGGTCTGGCTGTCGGTCCAGCTCGCCGCTGCCAATGACCTGGAGGCGCTGAAAGCGCGCGTGCAGGCGGAAGGGGCCAGGGATGTCGCCACCCGGACGATGCTGGCGAACTATGAAACGCTGCTGGCAGAGTGGGAACGCTCGGCTGAGGCGGCGAGAGCGCTCCAGCATCGTGTCCCCGATTTTGGCCTTCTCGTCGCCGAGGCGCAGGGGCTGCGCGAAAACTGGAATCAGGACAAGCCGTCGTACCTGCGCCAGTACCTGAACGAGGGGGACTGGAGCGGTGAAGAAGATTGGGTGGATATCGCCACCAGTGTTTTCGCTCTGTTTACCTCGATCTACCTCCTGCCCCGCAGCCTTTCGTCGCGGCTCGCCAGATATGAGGCCGAGCATGGGCAGTTGCCTCCGCTCGACGAGTTCCACGACTGGCTGACCGAGGACGATTATGCCCTCGACTACAACGAGTTCATGATCTATCACCTGGCCGAAGAAGCCAAGGTCAACCTGACCCGTGCGAACCTCCGGCTGGTCGTCAGCATTGCCAAGAAGTATATGGGGCGCGGCATCCAGTTCCTCGATCTGGTTCAGGAAGGGAACGTCGGCCTGCTGCGCGCCGTCGAAAAGTTTGACCACACCAAGGGTTTTAAGTTCAGCACGTACGCCACATGGTGGATTCGCCAGGCGGTCAGCCGGGCCATTGCCGACCAGGCCCGCACCATTCGCATCCCGGTGCACATGTTTGAGACGATCAACAAGATCACCCGCCGGCAGCGCGACCTGGTGCAGGAGCTGGGGCACGAGCCGTCGGTCGAAGAGCTGGTGCTGGAGCTGGAAGATTTCCTCACGCCAGAGGAAGCAAACGGCATCAAACAGGCGCTGGAGGAGGGGAGGGTTATCGACCCGCCCCTGAACCGCAAGTGGAAACAGGCCGCCAGCAAAGTGCGCAGCATTCTGCGTATCTCCAAGGAGCCGATGTCTCTGGAGACGCCGGTTGGCCACGAAGATTCGACCGAACTCGGCGATTTCATCGAGGATGAAAGTGTTGACGCCCCGGTTGACGCGGCTTCCAAAGAGCTGCTGCGCGAACAGATCCGCGAAGTCCTCGGCTTCCTGACTGATCGCGAGCGACAGGTGCTGGAAATGCGCTTCGGCCTCACCGACGGGCAGGACCACACCCTTGAAGAAGTTGGCAAAGAGTTTGGCGTTACGCGCGAGCGGATTCGCCAGATCGAAGCCAAGGCGCTGCGCAAGCTACGGCACCCCAGCCGCAGTAAGGCGCTGCGCGACTACCTCGGATAAACTCCCCCTGACTCAGGGCTG
>JAAYYY010000159.1 GCA_012515125.1 Chloroflexota bacterium | reverse complement strand
CTTCCTTATGCGCCTTTTCCAGCAGGCCCAGTCCGGCCGGATGCACGGCCATGGCGCCGAACCACTGCTGCCAGCGTCTGAGTGTCTGCGTGGCCGCTTCACCGGGCAGCGGCGCCAGCGGGTTGAAGCCCCCTGCCAGGGCGGTGCTGTCCAGGTCGAGATAGGTCAACGTCCGGCTGAGCTGTCGCGTGACCACCGCCTTACGCTTCAGGACCGGACCCAGATCGCCCGCGCCGTCAAGGACGATCAGGCCGGCCGGCTTCGTGACCAGTAAATGGGCGACGAGCGGCGCGAGCCAGGCCGCCACGCCTCTCGCGCTGCCGTAGACGTTTACCGGTCCCGACGCGTAGAGCAGGCGGCCGTCCTGCCCCCGGCCCAGCGGCCAGCCTCCGGCGTCCGGGCTGCGCTCGCCGCTTAGCTTCGCGGGTTGCAGCTGGCCGTTCCAGGTGGGGTGCAGGGCCAGGCCGGCCGGCGGCCCGGCCGGCAGCGTCCATCTGCAGGTTCCTTCCCCGGCCGGCTCGGGCAGGTGGCTGCCGTTGACGTCGGAGCCGTCCACGAAGGCGCAGCCGTCGACGACGTGGGCGTAAAAGGCCCGCTCCCAGGGCAGCGCGCCGGCCGGCGCAAGGGCTCCGGCCGGGGGCGTGTCCGGCTTTTCCTCGGTAGCGGCAAAGGCCATATCTCGGGCCATCCACTCCAGGGTCGCTGCGTGGCGCGCCGGCACGCCCACGTGCAGGCGGGCCAGCGGCAGACCGGGCACAAACGAGAGGGACACCCGGCCGGCCGACTCAGGCCGTGAGAGCAGGGCCAGCGCCCGCCGCGGCCCCTCGGGCGCGGCGTAGCGCAGCCGGAACCAGACCAGCCCGGCGTCCCATTCGGCGCGCGCCCGGCGGTCGTTGCGCAGAAGCGTCCAGCGGGCCATCCTAAACCAGCTCCTCCCAGAAGGTATCGCCAGCGCCGGATGCGGAGGGCTCATCGCCCTCCACCGGCAGGTCGCTGGCGAGCAGCTTTTCTTCCTGCTCGGCGATCATCAGCTCGATCAGCACCAGCGACCAGCGGTTGAGCTGGAGCACGCGGGCCGTCGCTTCGGCCTCCTGCTGCTGGAAGGCGCTCAGGATATCGCTCATCGTTCCTCCTCAGCTTCCAAAGAGATGCGCGGCCTCGCCCGGCCGCAGCTGGAAGTAGACCATGTCCGCCTTGCCGTCGGCGCGGACGACGGCCATGCCCTTGCCGTGGTCCACGTCGCTGCCCATCTGGGCCAGGAACTCGGCGTGCGAGGGCAGGATTTCACTCTTGTAGTGGCGCGCCAGGCGGTAGGCGGCGTCGCGCTTCATGCCGAAGGCAATCGTCCAGCTGACGTTGTTGAGGATGAACTGCCCGGCGGCGATGTCCATGCCGGCGGCCATCGACTCGGCCTGCGCCCCGTCCACGCCGACGAAGGCCTCCAGGTCCTGGTCGATGAGGATGACGGCCGCGCCAAAGGTGCGCACCGTCTTGACCATACTCGCCAGGAAGGCCATCAGCTCCCCTTCCCGGCTCATGTAATGGACCTCGTCGACGATAATGGCCCGCTTGCGCGGGCGGCGGCGTACCTGGTGGTTAATGCCCGCCAGCACGGCGTAGTAGAAAAGCGAGCGGCGGCGCTCCGGCACGTCGCTGAAGTCGAAGAGGACGATGCGCTCGGCGAGCGTCAGGTCGAGGTTCGTCGGCGCGTTAAAGCATTTCGCATAATCACCATAGACATACAACTCCTCAATCTCCTCAACCAGTCCCAGGGCCGCCTCGCCCAGGTTGCCCTCCCCACCCCACCGGCCATCAATCCTACGGCTACTCTCGCCCGACCGCCCCGGCCCGGCGGACAGCAGCGGCGCCGCGGTCGCTTCGGCGGCGACCTGGCGCAGCCGGTGGCAGAAGGTGTCCAGCGTTGGCGTCAGACTGTGGTCGGCCATCAGCTCCCCTGCCCAATCGTAGTGGGTGTAGGTCAGCTGCAGCGCGCGGCGCAGGGCGGCGACCTCGGCGTTCGTGAAGCGCCGCCGGCCGTCGCCGAGCGGGTCCAGCAGCAGGCCGAACAGGGTGATCACGTGGTCGTACTGGTCGGTGGGGTCCTCGTAGACGACGTCGAGGATGTTCAGCCGCGTCTCGGCGTAGCTGATCGGGTTGTAGGAGACGCCTTGCAGTGGTTTGGTGGAATCAGGGTTGGAGGTTGCTTCTCCATTACTATGCGAAGGATGGTTCTGACGTGAAGCCAGCTGATAGAGACGCCGGCTGTGCCCCTGCGGCTCGAGGAGGACCACCTGCACGTCCTGCTCGGCCATGCGCCAGGCCAGCGCCTGGGCGCCTACCGTCTTGCCCTTGCCCGTCCGGCCGAGGATGATGCCGTGGAACGGGTCGTTGCCCTGCCAGTCGAG
>JAAYYY010000158.1 GCA_012515125.1 Chloroflexota bacterium | reverse complement strand
TCCCATGGACAAGCAAACCTTGATTGACAACCTGAACAAAGACCTGGCTAACGAGCTGGCGGCCGTCATCCAGTATACGGTCTACGCGGCCAAGGCGACAGGGCCGTTCCGCCCGCAGCTGGCGGCGTTCTTCCTGACCGAAGTGGCCGACGAGCAGCTCCACGCGCAATATCTGGCGAATAAGATCGTGGCCCTCGGCGGCGAGCCGACGACGGTGCCGGCCCCGGTCAAAGCGGCGCACACCAACAAAGAGATGCTGGAAGCGGTGCTGGAGGCGGAGCAGGACGCTGTGCGCGGCTACACGGAGCGCGCCCAGCAGGCCGACGCCTTTGGCGACAAGGGGCTGGCCGTCCAGCTTGAGGATATGGTCCGCGACGAATCGGGCCATTCGGAAGAGACGGCGCGCATGCTGCGCGATTGGCCGCTGTAAGTTAGCTGCCAGCCGGAAGCGGTCAGTGGGTAGCCCGCCCGCTACCCACTGACCACCCCCCACAGCCTGTTCCCCCTTTCCACGTCCAGATTCCTTATCCTGTCCTTCCGGCCTGTCTTGACGGGAGGCGATCGGCCATGCTATCCTATCCGCATCCAGTAAACGCGTCTCAGTATTTCTAGACGTAGGCTTCGTCACTCGCTGCACGGTAGCATCTTCGCTGGCGGTGGATGCAAGCACCCTGATCCTTTTCATAGCCATCATTGGAGGTATTACGCATGTCTAGTTCCGGGCTCCGGCGGCTTTTTGTCGTCCTGTTCCTTGTTCTGGTCGCCTGCGGACAGGCGCCCGCCGCCACGCCGACCCCCGAAGCGACGACGGCGGCGCCCGCCGACACTCCCGCGCCAACGGCTACGGACGAGCCGACGGCGACAGCCGAACCGTCTGCCACGGCCACGCCCGCGCCGCCAGAGGTGGTCATCGAGGAGCCGCCGAGCAACACGACAGTCGCCGCGGGCGAAGAGCTGTTCCTGCGGGTGCGGGCCAGCGATGAAATCGGCGTTATCCGGGTAGACCTCTTCGTGGACGGCGCGCTCGCGCGCGGCGACTACACGCCCGAGGAGACGCCCCAGAAGCAATTCACCCTGCTGCAGCGCTGGGTTCCCGAAGAGCCGGGCAGCTTCACGCTGCGCGCCGTCGCCTACCGGGAGGACAGCACGGCGAGCGCGCCGGCCAGTATCGTCGTCAACGTCGAGGAGGCGGAGGCCGGCGCTGCCGGCGGCGCGAGCAGCGGCGCAGGGGCGCCGGGTACGGGCCAGGGCGCCTGCACCGTCATCGCCAGCACCGACCTCAACATACGGACAGGGCCGAACGTCGCCTACGAGGCCACGGGCGTGCTGGCGATGGGCGAGCGGGCTGCTGTCTCCGGCCGGAACGGAGATAGCTCGTGGTGGTACATTGACTACCGGGGGAGCAACGGCTGGGTCGCCGGCTCACACAGCTACCAGAGCGGCGCCTGCGCCGGGCTGCCGGTGGTAGAGGCCGGGCCGCTGCCCACGCGCGCCGCCACGCCAACGCCGTCCATCACGCCGGGCGGGCCGACACTCACGCCGTCGGCCACGCCGACCGCGACGGGAACGGCGACGCCATCTGTGACGCCGGGCGGGCCGACGCTGACGCCTTCGGCGACGGCGACTGCCACGCACACGCCCACCGCCAGCCCGACGACCAACGCGATTCTGCCCACGGCAACGGGCATGGCTACGACGACCCCGACGCCGACGTTCACCCCGACGGCGACGCAGGCTGTGCCAACCGCCCCGCCGGACGCCAACTTCAACTCGCCGCTGATCATCCCCCTCGACAGCACGGCCAGCGTGACCGATTTTGTCTCATTTCCCGGCGGCGATACGACGGACCGGATGCGCTGGGACATTACAGGCATGAACCCGAATCCGGCACTCAGCGGCGGGCGGGCGCGGCTGATCATCTCCGCGAGCTGCTTTGGCACGGGCACGCAGAACGTGCAGTTTGAGACCGGCGGGCAGACCTTTAGCTGCGGACAGACGATTGTGGACAGGGAAGTGACCTTCGACAGCCGCACCGGGCAGGTGACGATCAGCGCCGTGGGCGGCGAAGGCACCTACGTCCAGTGGGTGCTGACTGGAACGGCGACGCGGGTGGATTAGGCGCGCTACGCGGCGGGCCTCTGGCCTCCGAGCAGATTGCCCATTTTCACGCGCCAGTAGCTCTCGCTGGCTCCCTGGAGGGCGTTGCTCACGGCGTCGAAGCGCAGCAGGTAGCGCATCAGCCGGTAGTCGTCGTGAAGCTGCCGGAGGGTGTAGCCGCGCACGCCCTGGGCGAGCAGCGCGCGGTGGTAGTGGCGCAGCGCGTAGCCCGTGGAGAGCTGCTGTTGCGCCGGCGTCCAGAAGGTCGGCAGGAGCGTCGCCAGGTCGAAGGCGGCGAAGCTGGCGCAGACGGCTTCCAGATCGACCAGATAGACGCGGCTGTGGCCTCCGTTCGGGAGCGGCCCCCGGCCGGCAGCGCGGGGGGCGAGGAAGGCGGCGAAGGTAGCGTTGCCGTGCGCCAGCGCCAGGAAGCGGCGCTCTTCGATGCGCGGGGCGAGGTATCGCTCCCAGAGCTGCGGCAGCCGGTCGAGCGCCCGCTCGTAGCGCGCCGCCCAGCTATGGGGGATGCCGGCACCAACCGAGCCGCGAAATTGCCGCCACTCGCGGCGCCAGCGCTGGGCCGTCGCCTCGAACAGGGCAGCCGAGCCGTACCAGGGATGCAGCTCGAAGGGCGTGTCGTCGCTGCCCAGGCGCGGGTCGTTCCACCAGTGGGCGTGGAAGCAGGCCAGGGCGCGCAGCAGCCGGCGCAGGGTCTGGCGCGAGGGCATGGCTTCGCCCGCCATGAGCCGCGCCGTGGTAGCGACGGGCCGGTGGCTGCCCGCCAGGTCGGCGAGCAGGAGGCGGGAGGCGCCGGTGTCGGGGTCGTAGGTCGCTTCGTAGCAGGGCAGCAGCGGCAGGGGAGCGTGCTCTTCGCGGCGGGCCAGCCGGTAGAGGGCCACTTCGCGGGCGCCGGCGTGGGCGTGGTGGCGCTTGAGCAGGAGGGCGCGCGGCGCATCCGGGGGCGCGTCGCCCCGGTAGCGCACGGCGACGTGGTAGCTGGCGCTGGTGAAGGTGGGGTCGCGGCGCGCGGCGATTTCGGCGATGGCCCCACGGGGCAGAACACCCGCGCCGCGCAGGGCCGTTTCCAGCATCGGGACCATCGCGTCAGTCTCAAGCGCCATGGAAGACTATTATCGCAGGGGTAGGGGGAGGGGGCAACGGCGAGAAAGCCTTAAGCCTAAAGCTATAAGCCGTAAGCCAGAGGCTTACGGCTTATGGCTTACAGCTTACAGCTATCAGCTATTCTTGACATAACCCGCGCTGTGCTCTACACTCACAAGGGAAGGGGCCGGCGTTCTACCCTGGGCCCTGCTCTGTCGACCACGCATCGCGAGGGCACAAATGGAATCGGCGCTCATCGTCCTCATAATCAGCCTCTTTCTCGTCGCTGTCCTGGTCGTGCTCGTGCCAGAGGCGCTGCGCCTGCTGGCCTTCCGGCTGGCCCAACAACGGCGGGCGATAGAGCGTGAAATCGGCGGGCTGGGCCGCGAGCTGCAGGAGGCCGCCAACCGCCTGCGCCCCTTCCGCGAGATGTCGGCGGGGGTCTACCAGCAGCAGTATTTGCCCGCGCGGGAGTCGCTACAAGAGGCCGTCACCCGCTACCGCCGCGCCGTAGACGCGCTGAACGGGCTGGCGCCGGTATCGCTGCCCTCGGAGGGGCTGGCGACGCCGCTCTTTATGCGCGAGCCGCAGCTTTATAACCGCATCATCCGCAACTGGCGGCTGCAGCGGCGCACGGCGTCGGAGTTTGCCGGGGCGCGCGCGTCGCTGGCCCGCGCGCAGACGGCGATAGCCCAGCTTGCAGCCGTGCCGGCGGACCTGCAGCAGCGCAGCCACAGGCTGGTGGACGAGCGGGTGCGCGCCGTAGAGAGGACGCTGGCGGAGGAAAGGGCAGCGGGCATCGAGAATCTGGACGACTTTGCCGAGCAGGGAGAGCATCTGGCGAGCGAGGCGCAGGCGCTGGTCCAGCTTCTGCGGCGCCAGGATCGCCCGCCGCTGCCGCTCAGCCAGCTCAATGCCCTGGCGCTGGCGCTGGAGAAGCTGGAAGCGGAAACGGAGAAGCTGGAGCAGGACGTGGCGGCGATGCGCGAGCAGCGGCTGGCCCTGGACGCCCGCCTGCGCGAGGCCAGCACGACGCGCAACCGCGTAGCCGGCGCCGTGGGGCCAGACGGGCCGGACGCCATCGTCGCCGTGCTGGAGGAGGCCGACGCGCAGATGGCCGAGGCGGAGGAGCTGCGCCCCCGGCGCGCCTTCGACGGCGCCGAGGCGGCGCTCGTGCGGGCGCTGGCCCTGGTGCAGCTTGCGGGCGAGCTGAATCTGGCGTCGTCGCAGCTCGCGGTGCTGGAGGCGATTGCCGACGACGTGGCCGACCCGGAGCAGGCGCTGCGGCTGCGCGCCCAGTTCGACGCGCTGCTGGAAGAGGCCGAGGAGATGGCCGAGGGCGGCGAGGCGAGCGCCCGCCCCGAGGCGGTAGCCCGGCTGCGCGAGCGGGCCGGGCGGCTGCAGGCGACGGCGACGGAGGCGGTGACGCGCCACCGGCAGCTTGCCGCGCAGCTCGAGGCTCAGGCAGACAAGGCCGGCGGGCGGCTGGCGTCGGCGTGGCAGGCGCTGCAGACGACGGTGGCCCCTCTGCCCGGCGAGCCGCTGGCCCAGCGCTACCAGGCGTTGCAGCGGCAGCGGCGGGCGGCGAGCGGCCGGCCGGTGCTGCTGGAACGATACACAGCCGATGCCACGGCGCTGGCGAGGGAGATGGAAGAGCTGGCCGATTACCTGCGCCGCAGCCTGAAATGGGCCGGAGAAGTGCGCAAGGAGCTGGACGAGCTGCTCAACGAGGCGCAGGGCGTCGCCGGAGACTGGCGCAGCCTGCAGCGCTACCTGCAGACGCTGCAGGAGGAGACGGCGATCATCTACCAGATTAACCCGGCGGCGGAAGGACTGGCGGGCGCGGAGAAGGCTTTCAGCGAGATGCAGCACCATTACGACCGGGCGCGGGACGGCTACGATACGCTCGTCGCCGAACGGCAGCGCCTCTATCGCCAGGAGGAACACATCCTGATGACGCAGGAGGCCATCCGCTCGCAGGAGGAGGAGCTGGACGAGGCGGAAATGGAGCGCACGTTCGACCTGGCGAATACCTATTATGCCGATGCGCGGGGCGCGGCGACGGTGGACGAGGCGGTGACAGCGCTGCAGGAGGTCAACCGGGTGCTGCGCGAGCTGATTGCGTGATGTGTATGCAGACCTGACAGGTATCCAAGATCGGTCAGGTCGCTGGAGTGAGGCGATGCAACTGTTTTTTGAAGATTACCTCGACCACCTGGAAACGCTGCACGGCGAGCTACACAAGGCGCTGGCGGCGACGCCGGAGGAGCGGCTGGACTGGTCGCCCGCGCCGGACGTGAACAGCATCGCCGTACTTGTGGCCCACGTGGCCGGCGCCGAGCGCTTCTGGGCCGCCGACGTCATCCGCGAGCAGGGCACCGACCGGGTGCGGCAGCAGGAGTTCGAGACGCAGGGCCTGACGGCTGCGGAGCTGGCGCAGGGGCTGGACGACGCGCTGGCGGCGGTGCGCGAGGCGGTCGCGGGGCTGGACGAGAGCGACCTGACGCGCGTGGTGACGGAGCCAGTGCGCGGGCGAGAATTCACAATCGGCTGGTGCCTGCTGCACGCGCTGGAGCACACGGCCGTGCATACTGGACACGCGCAACTAATGGTGCAAACATCTTGACATCTCGACCTGACTCCCTCTATACTATAATCGGCTCCCCCCCAGAGGTGGGTTGGACGACGCCCGTTGTCCGGCCCACCTCGCTGTGTTTATGGGGGCCGGATCGCCCGGGAGATGCGGGCAGGGATGCCCGCGGTCCTCATGCTTGGTTCTTCTGGGTAATAGGAGTGTAGCTAATGGCAAAACATAGCAATAATCGTGGCTGGCGACGGGGGCTGGGGGTTGTGGCGGCGGTGCTGCTGTTCGTCGCGTTGCTGGGGCTGAGCGCGGGCGATACGGCCGCGCAGTCGGTAGAGGGGCCGGGCGCCGATTTTATGGGCGGCGGGCCTCTGGCGGAAGTCGGGCGGCAGTTCAGCCTGAACGCGCGGCAGGGCCCCGGCGTGCAATACCCGGTGGTGACGGTGCTGGGCGGCGGCACCCAGGTGGAGATGCTCTACCGTTGGGGCAGCGGCCTGTGGGTTGCGGTGGAGATCCCCGACGGGCGCATCGGCTGGGTGAACGCGACCTACCTGAACGCCGACTTTGCCACAGGCGCCCTGCCGGAATGGACGGCCGATCCGGTGACGCTGCTGGCGCAGGGGGCGCAGCTCTCGCCCAACGCGCCGCCGCCGCAACCGTCGCAGCTTGGCAGCGGGCCGCGCGCCTTTGTCGCCGCCGCCTTCCGGCTGAACATGCGCCAGGGGCCGGGCGTGCTCTTCCCGGTGGTGCAGGTGCTCGACGGCGGACAGGAGCTGGAGATGGTCTACCGCTGGCGGGAAGGGCTGTGGGTCGCCGTGCGCCTGCCCGACGGCAAGATGGGCTGGGTGAACGCGACCTATCTCAACGCGAACTTCCCGACCGGCAACCTGCCGGAGTGGGTGTGGGACCCGGTGCAGGTGAAGTAGGCGGATAGTCGGAAGCCGGAAGTCTGAAGTCTGAAGAGGGGCGCGGCGGTGGGTCGCGCCCTTTTTGCACTCTGATTGAAGTGATTGCCTATGATTGTCGCGGCGGGCCTGTAGAGCGATTTTCCGAAATCGCTCCTCTGCGCGGGGCGCGCGATTTAGAAAATCGCGCTACGGCGGTGGCGGGTTAAATACCCGCCCCACGAGGGGCGGCGACTCATACGTAATTATCGAAATCACCAGAATCAGAGTTCATATCCCTAATAACGTTTCTCATAGGCGGGCGCGCTACAGTGATGGATATGGGCCGCCGGCCGGCCGGCCGGTTGCCCCTTTATTCACGCTTCGTGAAAGGAGAAACGTCCATGTTGATGAGAATGAACCGCAAATGGCTGCCGGCCGTGGCCTTACTGGCCGGCGTGCTCGCTTTTCTCGG
>JAAYYY010000157.1 GCA_012515125.1 Chloroflexota bacterium | reverse complement strand
CGGTGCCGCCGCCCTCAACCAGCAGACTGTCTACGGCGCCGACGTCATCTCCCGCATCGCCGCCGCCACCCGCAGCGACGAGGACGCCGCCCGCCTGCAGCGCCTGGCCCTGGCCTCCATCAACCAGGCTGTGGACGCCCTCAACCTCTCCGGCGCCATCCGGCAGCGCGTGTGCCGCGTGACCATCGTCGGCAACGTTGCCATGCACCACCTGCTCGCCCGCCTGCCGGTCGAATCACTCGCCGCGCTGCCCTTCCAGCCGCACGAAACGACCGCCATTGGGGACGCGGCGCCGCTCACCGGCGGCATTTTCCCCCAGGGCACGCGCGTCACTCTGCCACCCCTGATCGGCGGCTTCGTTGGCTCCGATGCCCTGGCCTGCCTGGCCTACTTTGGCTTCGACCGCGCTCCCGGTCCCATGGCTGCCATCGACCTGGGCACCAATGGTGAGGTGCTGGTCACCGACGGGCAACGCATTGTCACCGCCTCGACCGCTGCCGGTCCTGCCTTTGAGGGCGTCAACATTTCGTGCGGCACGCGGGCCGTCGACGGCGCCGTCGTGCAGGTGGCCCTGGAGGATAGCCGGTTCCGGCTGGAGACGATAGGCGACGAGCCGCCCATCGGCCTCACCGGCTCCGGTCTGCTCAGCCTCGTCGCGGCGCTGCGGGGCGAAGGGGTCATCGACGAGAGCGGGCGCATCCAGGACGACCCTCGTTTCGCGCATCGCCTCAGCCGCGACGCGCACGGCGCCCGCGTGCTGGCTCTCGACGGCGGCACCGGCCTCTCCCTCTCCCAGTGGGACGTGCGCGAGCTGCAGAAAGCCAAGGGCGCCATCCGCGCCGCGCTCGACATTCTGCTGGACGAGGTCGGCGTGGCGCCGCACGAGCTGGAGCGGCTGGTTCTCACCGGCTCCTTCGGCGGGCAAATTGACGTGGACGCCGTGCTGGCCCTGGGCATGCTGCCGCCCGTCCGCCGCGAGGTCGTGGAAACCGAAGCCAACGGCGCCGGCCTCGGCGCGGCCCTCTTCCTCACCGACGAAGGTTTTGCCCGCGCTCAGGCCATCGCCGCCCGCGCCGAGCAGATTGACCTCGACCTCGACCCTGACTTCAATATGCGCTATGTGTCGGCCATGAGCCTGACGCCCGAGGTCACCCGCCGTGTCTGAGCCAGAGCTGGCCGCACAAGCCGCACCGCCGCCTGCCGGGGTCTCCGGGAAGCCCGTCCTCTCCCGCACCCGCAGTCTGTTGCTGGTCCTGCTCGCCACTATTTTCTGGTCCACGTCGGGCTTCTTCATCACCGTCGTCGTCGAGAACAGCAACCTGACTGCGGTCAGCCTCGCCTTCTGGCGCGACCTCTCCACCTTCCTCGCCCTTCTCGCCGGTCTCGCCCTGTTGCAGCCGGCCCTCCTGCGGGTCAGGCGGCGCGATCTGCCCTGGCTCGCGGCGATGGGCGCGATCAGCATCGGCTTCTTTCACGTCGCCTGGAACAGCGCCGTGCTGCTCGTCGGCGCCTCCGTCACGACCGTCTTCCAGGGCAACTCCCCGCTGCTCGTCGCCATCCTCGCCTACCTGCTCTGGCGCGAGCCGCTGACGGCGCGTAAATGGGTCGCCATTCTGCTCGGCGTCGCCGGCACGGTGCTCATCGCCGGCCTACCGTCTCTCGGCGGCAGTCCCGGCGCTGGCAACATCGAGATTACACCCGCCGGGCTGCTTCTTGGCCTTGCCGTCGCCGGCGCCTATGCCATGCTCACCCTTTTCGGCAAAAAGCTCGTCGGCGACTACAGTCCGTGGACGGTGCTCACCTACATCTTTGGCTTTGCGGCGCTGGCCCTGCTGCCGCTGCAGATCGGCCGCCCGCTGCCCGGCCCCCTCTCCGCCGCCTTCCTGCTCCCGTTCGCCGCCCTGGTGCTTATCACGACCATCGGCGGCTTCGGCCTCTACACCCTCGGCCTGCGCGGTCTGGCTGCCAGCACCGCCGCCATCGTCGGCGTCGCCGAAATCCCCTTCGCCACCATCCTCGCCTACCTCCTCCTCGGCGAGCGCCTGACCACTGCCCAGATCATTGGCACGGTGCTCGTCGCCGCGGGGGTAATCATCATCTCACAGCGCCGCTGAACTATGATTCGCCTGATTCCCCTGATAGCCTATGATTTCGTTCGGAAAGTCGGCTAGTAAAAGCAGCTTTGACGCGACGTTTAGCTGGGTCGAGCGGCAGGACGTTTTGGTAAGGGTCGGCTTCGCTGATGACGAGTACGACGTCCGGAAATACCTGCTCCTTGAGCGCGAACGCCACCCTACTATTCAGGATTCGAAGTTAGGGTTCGGTGAGCTACATATCGAAATCGACGACCAATCCAATTCGGCCTACGGTCAAATTCGTAGATGTGTGCTTCGAGAAGATAAAGCCCTGGTATGGTTTGAAGCCGAGACTACCCTCGCGTTGAAAGTCTCAGAAGTGGAGATCTGTTTCGCGTTTCAACGACTGCAGCTGGATGAGATCGAGCGCGGGCTGGCACTGCTCTTCGAGGACAATCCTACCGCTTTCGAAAGCGAAATCTAGCCGTCTGTTCGGCAGCAAAGGCTCGTGAACCGCAGCAAAGCGCCAAATCATAGGCCATCACCCAAATCAGACGAATCACAGTTCAAGTTCCAATCTGCCCCGTCTCCACCGCTCCTGCCCGCAGGTACCTGGCGATTATCACCCCGCTCGGCGTCGCCCTTGACTCGACCAGCGTATACGCCGCCGGTTTCGCCCCTTCTCCAAACAGCCGCTTGCCCTCGCCGACCGTCACCGGGAATATCTTCAGCCACAGCTCGTCTATCAGGTCGTTCGCCAGCAGCGTTTGTAGAAGCTCGCTGCTGCCGTGCACCTGGAGGTCGGGCCCTTCCCCCTGCTTGAGCTGCCGGATTTGCGCCACCACGTCGCCGTTGAGGAAGACCGATTTCTGCCACTCGTGTTCGCGCATCGTCCACGACGCCACATACTTGGTTGCGTGATTGATCGGGTTATCGCCACCCTCGGCTGTCGGCCAGTAGGTTGCGAAAATCTCAAACGTCTTCCGGCCCAGCAGCAGGTCGAACGGCTGGCCCATCTGCTCGCCCATTTCCTGGCCCAGCGCCTCGTCAAAGTGCGGCACCAGCCAGCCCCCATACTGGAAGCCGCCGCTTGTATCTTCGGTCGGCCCGCCCGGCGCCTGCATGACGCCGTCCAGCGTGACAAAGGTTAGAACGATGATCTTTCGCATGGCATTTTTCTCCGTATAGGGCTAATTGACTGGATGTTACAGGAACACAGTATGGCCCTCTTTCTCCCCTATGTAAAGAGCCGCTTGATAACAGGGAGAGATAATCATAGTCCATCAAAAAACAGACGAATCACAGTTCATAAGATTGACACTCCTCGCTCAAATGTTCTACAATGAGTTGAGGCTTATCCCCAATTCAGCCCCACGGAGGTACCCATGCAACAGAGAGAACTTATGTTGACGGTTGGCGACCAGGAAGCGCGTGCCTATCTGGCTGCACCTGAGCAGGGCGGGCCCGGCGTCCTGGTCCTGCACGCCTGGTGGGGGCTGAACCCCTTCTATAAGAGCCTCTGTGATCGCTTCGCCGGGGCTGGCTTCATCGCCCTCGCGCCTGATATGTTCGGCGGGCAGGTCGCCACGACCATCGAAGAGGCCGAACGGCTCTCGAAGATGGGCGATGCCGGCCCGACGCCGCAAATCGTCCGCGCGGCGGCGGATGCCCTCCTCGCGCAGCCCGGTCGAACGGGCGCGACCATCGGCGTCGTCGGCTTCTCGTTCGGCGCCTGGTACGCGGCCCAGCTCGCCGCCGAGGCCCCCGACGAAGTGGCCGCCGTCGTGCTCTACTACGGCGCTGTAGACGGCGACTTCGCCCGCAGCCGGGCCGCCTACCTGGCCCATATCGGCGAGCTGGACGATTACGAGCCGCTGGAGTACGTCCGCCAGATGGAGCAGGCAATCCGCGACGCCGGCCGGGAGTTCACCTTGCACGTCTACCCGCAGACCGGACACTGGTTCGTCGAGGAAGACCGCCCGGATGCCTACCAGCCCGAAGCCGCCGCGCTGGCCTGGGTGCGCACCATCGCCTTCCTGCAAGAAACCCTTGGCGATTCGTAGGGCAGGTTAGTTGGAAGTTAACCAATGACGGGGCATTTTGGAGAAGCACGATTCTTGTAGAGCGATTTTTCCAAATCGCTCCCCGCCG
>JAAYYY010000156.1 GCA_012515125.1 Chloroflexota bacterium | reverse complement strand
CTCCTCGCTATATCCAGATCAGAGAAGCGCTCCTCCGGCGTATCCAGGACGGGGACCTCAAACCGGGCGAGAAGTTGCCATCCGAAGACCAGCTCGCCGCCGAGTTTGGCGTCAGCCGTATGACCATGCGCCGCAGCCTCGACGATCTCATCAACGCAGGCCTCATTTACCGGCGTCACGGTCTCGGAACCTTTGTCAGCAAAACCACGATTGAGCGCGACCATAGCCGCCTGACCGACTTTTTCGAAAACTGCCGGCTCGGCGGTCATGTTCCTGGCGCTCGCCTTCTCCACAAGGAGCAAAAAGACGCGCTTCCTCATATTGCGCGTGCATTGGGCCTGCAACCGGGCGAACCGGTCATTCGCCTTGCCACGCTACGCTCTGTTGACGGCGCGCCTATCACCTACCACGACGCCTATCTACCCGCGTACCGCTTTCCGGATCTGCTCGAAGCCGAACCGGCTACCCTGGGCCTTGATCGCCAGCACGTCTGGCAGCTAATCGAGACTCAGAGCTACACGGTTGCTAACGTTGTTGAAAAGCTCGAAGCCCAGCTTGCGGGCAAAGACGTGGCTCGCCTGCTGAAAATTAAACCTGGCGACCCTATCCTCTACGGGCAGCGCGTGCTTTACTCAGACGACGGCACCCCCTTGAAATATGCTGACTGCTACAACCGGGGGGATCGTTTCTCGCTCACCGTTGTGTTAGCTCGGTAAAGCCAGCCACCGCCCGCTCCCTGGCATCACCCGCGGCACGTCGCGGGCCCACCTCGTGCGCGCCACCCTGGAGGGTATCGTCTACTCGATCAAGGATTTCCTGGAGACGATGCGCCGCGATTCCGGCGTGGAAATCAACACGATTGCCGTGGACGGCGGGGCATCGCAAAACAACTTCCTCATGCAGTTCCAGGCGGACATGCTCGACGCCGAGGTCGTGCGGCCGTCCGTCTCCGAAGCGACCAGCCTCGGCGCGGCCTACATGGCCGGGCTGGCAGTCGGCTACTGGGCCTCCCCCGAGGAATGTTTTGCCGGCCAGGAAACAGACCGCGTCTTTACGCCGCAGATGCCTGCCGCCACCCGCGAGCGGCTCTACGCGGAGTGGACCAAGGCCGTCAGGCGCAGCATGGGCTGGGCGAAGTAGCTTTGTGGGGGGCGGCGGGCCGGCGCCCGTCAACCCGCCGCCCCCTATCCAGGAGTGGAACATGAAACGCACGCCGCTTACTACCCTCAGCGCCGGCCGCTACGACCTGCTGATTATCGGTGGAGGTATTACTGGCGCGTCCGCCTTTCGCGACGCAGCCTTGCGGGGGCTCAAGGTAGCCCTCGTCGAGAAAAATGACTTTGCCTGGGGCACCAGCAGCCGCTCGACCAAACTCCTGCACGGCGGGCTGCGCTACCTGGAAAGCTACCAGTTTCGGATGGTGCGCGAGGCCTGCCGCGAGCGCGAGCTGATGCTCAAACTGGCCCCTCACCTCGCCCATCCCCGCCCGTTTATGTACCTGCAATACGAGGGCTATCCGGAAGGCATGCTCAAGCTGCGCGCCGGGCTGACCCTCTACGATCTATTCGCCGGCGCGCCTGCCAGCCGGCGGCATAAGATGCTTGGCCGGGAGGCCACGCTTGAACTCGAACCGCACCTCAACCCCAACGGCCTCAAGGGCTGCGGCTACTACTATGATTTCCTCACCGATGATGCGCGGGTGACCATCGAGACGGTGAAAGGCGCGGTCGAGGCCGGCGGACACGCCGCCAACTACATGGAAGCCACAGGCTTTGTGCTGGAGAATGACCGTATCGCCGGGGCCAGACTCCGCGACCACCTGACCGGGGAAGAGGGCACGCTGCGCGCCCGCCAGGTCATAAACTGCGGGGGACCCTGGGTTGACGAGGTGCGCTTCCTGGAACCCACTGTTTCGGATACGCGCCTGCGGCCCACGAAGGGCGTCCACATTGTCCTCAGCAAGGCTGACTTTCCCCTCAACCATGCCGTCTTCCTGCGCTCGCCCACCGACAACCGCGTCGTCTGGCCCATTCCCGCCCTGGACGGCGACCTTGTCTACGTCGGCACCACCGACACCGACTACCACGGCCCGCTCGACCATGTCGTGGCCACGGAAGCAGACGTCGATTACCTGCTTGCCGTAGCCAATCAGACCATTCCGGGGCGTAACCTGGGGCGCCAGCACGTCATCAGCACCTGGGCCGGCCTGCGACCGCTGATTGCCCCGGCCGACGCCCGCGACGCCAGCGCCGTTTCCCGCGAGCATGAGATCTTCACCAGCCCGCAGGGCCTGCTCACGATTGGCGGCGGCAAACTGACGACGGCCCGCGTCATGGGCCAGCAGGTCGTGGACCGCGCCGTCGCGTTGCTCGCGGACCACGGCGGCCCATCTCAGGTCCTGCCCAGCACAACCGATCGCGTGCCGTTGAGCGGCGGCGACCCGGCGCAACTGAGCGCCGCCAGAAGCAGGCTGTCCGATCTGGGAATGGAGCCGGTTTTACAGGAGCGCCTGCTCTCGCTCTATGGTGGCAACGCCCTGTCGATAGGCGACACAATCGCCGCCGATCCCGCCCTGGGTGAGGAGCTTGGGCACGGTGTTACGCTGGCCGAGGTACATTACGCCGTGTCCGAAGAAATGGCCTGCACGCTGACCGACTTCTTCACGCGCCGCGCGTCGCTGTTCTACTGGCTGCGCGATGGCGGACTGGACATCGCCGAGCCGGTGGCCGCCGAAATGGCGACCCTGTTGGGCTGGAGCGATGCTGAAAAAGAGACCCAACTTGAACAATACCGGGCCTGGGTCGCCGCGAACCGCGCTTCCCTGGGCCGGCCAGGCGTCTCGTAAGGAAGAATAATGAACAAAAAAGCTAGAACGCTGAGTGAGTACGTGAACCAGGCGCACGCCGAGGCAGCCCCTGCCGAACCGGCAACGCCCTCGTGGTTGCCGGAGCTCCGGGCGCTGCTCGGCGAGAAAGCGCTGGACACGGGGCAGGACGCCGTCGAGGCCCACAGCTACGACGTCTGGCCTGTCGCGGCCAAATGGCGCAACCAGGGCAAACGGCCGTTTGCGCCCGATGTTGTCGTCACGGCCACCGGCGCCGAACAAATCAGCACCTTGCTGCGCTGGGCAACGGAACGGGGCGTACCCGTCACGCCGTGGGGCGGGGGCTCCAGCGTGACGGGCCAGCCCCTGCCCACCCGTGGCGGCATTGTGCTCGACACCACGCGCATGAACCGGGTGATTGCCCTCGATCCGGAGAGCCTGCTCGTCAAGGTCCAGGCAGGCGCCAACGGTCTGTTGCTGGAGAAGGAGCTTAACGTGCGGGGTTACACGCTGAATAACTCGCCCCAGTCGCTGGACCGATCCACGATTGGGGGGTGGGTGGGCACGCGGGAGATGGGGCAGTTCTCCTCGCGCTACGGCGGCATCGAGGACCTCGCCGTCTCCTATACCGTCGTCCTGCCGACCGGCGAGATCGTCGAAACGCTGGACGGGCCCCGCGCCTCGGTGGGGCCGGACCTGCGCCAGCTCTTCATGGGCGCGGAGGGCACGCTTGGCGTCGTGACGGATGTGACCCTGCGCATCTTTCGCCTCCCGCCCTTCCGCCTCATGGAGGCGCTGACCTTTGACGGCGTGGAAGCAGGCCTGCAGGCGATGCGGGAGATCATGCAGGCTGGTCTGCGGCCGTTCCTGGTGCGCTTCTACGACCGCGACGAGGCGCGCCACGCCATGCAGGACCCTGCCTTTGAGCAGTGTGTGATGTTCCTGGGTTTTGAAGGCGTGGAGGGCGTCGCCCGCGCCGAATACGAGGTGGCGATGGACCTGTGCAGCAAGGCAGGTGGGTCGCCCATCGGCGCCGCCCCGGTTGAAGCCTGGATGGCCCGCCGCTACGACTTCTCGACTGTCGAAAACCTGCTCGCCGAGCCGGGTGGCCTGGCCGAGACGATTGAGGTGGCTCACTTCTGGGATCGCATTTTCGACACCTATCAGGAACTCAAGAAAGCGCTGGACCCCTTCGCCGACGAGGTCCTGGGACACTTCTCGCACGTCTACGCCCACGGCACGTCGCTCTACATCATCCTCCTCGGCCGCGCGGCCGACGATGCGCGGGCCGAACAGATCCTGCTGGAAGTCTGGGACACCGCGATGACCATCTGCCTCAAACAAGGTGCGGTCATTTCGCACCACCACGGTGCGGGGCTCGCCCGCCAGCCCTACGTGGATGACGCTCTGGGGAGCAGTCACATCGTCCTGCGCCGCATCAAAGAGGCGCTCGACCCGGCCGGCATTATGAATCCGGGCAAGCTGGGTCTGGAATAGTCGGGGAGCGTGACGGCATGACCAAACCGGTGCTTTGTTTCGACTTTGACGGCACGCTTGTGGACGGTGAGGGCCACATCCACCCGCGCGATGTGGCCCTCCTGCGGGAGAACACACGGGCGCACTTCCTGCCCGCCACCGGCCGGCCGCTCCATGCCGTGCGGCGCGCCTTCGTCCGCAACGGCCTCTCCTGGCCGGCCATTCCCTTCCCGCTCGTCCTGCAAAACGGCGCCGTTGTCTTTCTACCCGGCGAAAAGCTGTTTGTGGTGACGCCCCTTTACGAGGACGAGCAGGGACCCCTGGTGGAAGCGTGCCGCCGCCGGCCGCGCGTCTGCAGCATCCTCTTCAGCCTCGACGGCCTGCACGTCATGTACCCCAACGCGGAGGGAGAGCGGATGATCCGGCGCTTTGACCTCGACGTCCGGCCTTTTGACCCTGACGCTCCACGGTCTACTTACACCAAGGTTACGTGTATCTCCGATTCCGCCGAGGAGATAAGTGCGCTGGCGGCCGATATGGCTCTTTTCGCCGTCGAGGCTTCCTTCTCGCTGCCGACGGTCTTCGAGCTAACGCGCCGGGGCATCGACAAAGGGCAGATGTTACGCCGGCTCCTGACGGCCCTCGGGCTGGAAGGCGCCCCGCTTGCCGTGGCCGGCGACGGCGAAAACGATCTACCGCTGTTTGCCATCGCCGATCGGACCTATTGCCCGCAGAATGCGCCGGCGGCCGTCCGCCAGAAGGCTGACGTCATCGTTGACGTGGCCGATGGTGGCATTCTTGAGCCGATGCTGCGCGACTTCCAGGGGGCAGATGAATCGTTCTAGCGCGCCAGCGTAATGATCCCTTTCTCCAGGGCTGTGGTCACGGCGGCGAGCCGGTCATCTACGCCCAGCTTGCCGTAAATATGGATGAGGTGGGTCTTGACCGTTGCCGTGCTGATGTGCAGGCTTTTGCCGATTTCTCTGTTGCTTGCTCCCTGAGCCACCAGTTGCAGCACTTCAATCTCGCGGGCGCTCAGGCTCTCTTCGGCCGGGGCGCGCATCCGCGTCATGAGGCGAGCGGCGACGGCGGGGGCCAGAACGGAGTCTCCCCTGGCGGCGGCGCGTATGGCGCGGAACAGCTCTTCACGGGGGGTATCTTTCAGCAAATAGCCGGTTGCCCCGGCCTCGATAGCGCGCAGGATATCGGCGTCAGAATCGTAGGTGGTCAGGACGATGATACGGGACGATGGCTGTTGGGCCAGGATCGCCTTAATGGCTCCCACGCCATCCAGGCCGGGCATGCGTAGATCCATCAGGGTGACGTCGGGGGCGAGGGAGCCGTGCAGCTTCACTGCCGTGTCGCCATCCGCGGCCAAACCTATGACCTCAAAATCGGGCTGGCCGGCTAACATGCCGGACAGCCCTTCCCGGACAACCGGGTGATCATCTGCAATCAAAATGCGGATTTTGTCCATAAGCCACCATCAAAGCTGCCAACGCTTAAGCAATCGACAGCTCACCTTAGCTATAAATCGGGATAGAAACGACAACCGTCGTGCCCTCGCCAGGCTCGCTTTCCAGGGTCACCGAGCCTCCCCAGTGTTCGGCCCGTTCGCGCATCGCCTGCAAGCCGTAACCGCCGGACAGGGGCGACGCCGCTGCCCCGGCGAAAGCCACGCCATCGTCCTGAACGTCCAGCACAACCACGTCATCCATATACGACAGGGTGAGCTGCACGGCCGTAGCCTGAGCATGTTTGTGAATATTGGCCAGGGCTTCCTGAGCCGCCCGCAGCAGCGTCACTTCGATATCGGGATGCAGGGGGACAGGGTCGCCGGTGGTGGTCGTGGTCAGGGGAATGCCGGTTTCTTCCTGCCAGCGGGCTGCCGTCCGTTCGATCGCATCCGGCAGGGAGCGCTGATCCAGTGACTGCGGTCGCAAAGCGTCTACCACCCGGCGCGCCTGTTCCAGGCTGGCCCGCGCTGTCTCACGGGCCCGGCCGAGATGCTTCTGCAGGGTGTCCAGATCGTCAGGCAGGGCTTGATCCGCCGCCTCCAGGTGCATGACGATGCTGGTGAACCCCTGGGCCAGCGTATCATGGATATCGCGTGCCAGCCGCTGGCGTTCTTCCAGAATCCCGGCGCGCCGTTCCGTTGCCGCCAGCTCCGCCTGCGTTGCTTCTAGCTGTTCAATGAGCTGCCGGCGCCGCGCGCTCTGCCCAATAATGGCCGTTATCCACGCGCCGAGGAGGATGGCGCCCAGCGCCGTGAAGAGGAACGCCCAGACGATCGGGTTTGCCAGCGAGAACGTCGCGCCGGCATCGGCCAGCTGCTCGTAAATGATCGACCCCGTCAGAATCAGGACGGCAATCGCGCCATAGCGGAGGGGTAGATGGAGAAAAACCAGGCCGAATAGACCGAAGAGGGTGAAGTAATAGGCAGGTGACAGATTGACCAGCGCGAACCAGAGAACGATGAGGCCCATGATGACGATGAAGCGCAAGATGGCGTCATTGTCCAGATCATCCGCTTTCCGGTAGGCCAGCTTCAATCCGCCCCAATGCCAGAGCAACAAGATCCCCGTCAGCAACAGCACCACCGGGACCGGGGCTTTACGGTCATCGTCCAGCAGCATGAGCCACGTGGAAACGATGACGGCGGCGTAGAAGATCGCCTTCCACAGCCAGTCCCACTTCACCCAGACGTCTTTCTGCCTTTCCTGCTTGGCATTCATGATTTGGGCCTATGGAAGTCACCAGCTTTTCAACTGCCGTTCGCGGATTCTCCTCGAGCAGAAAAAGCCGGCGACTTCCTTTCTCAATCCTCGTCAGTGTACCATTACTCCCAGCGGAATGTGAAGCGAGATATCACCAGGCCCAGGATGAGCACAACCGTGACGACTGCCACCGACGTGAGGTTCCAGCTTCCCTTCAGCCAGAGGTCTTCGACGAGGATGACGACGTGCGTCAGCGGCAACAATCCGGCGATCTGTTGCACGAAGTCGGGCATGATGTAGCGAGGCATGGCCGCGCCGGACAGGAAGAGCATGGGGTAGAAAACAGCCATCCCGACTACCTGGGCCGTTCGGGCGGAGGGCATGACGCCGGCCAGGACGAAGCCCACGGCGAAGAAGCTGAAGGCGCTCAGCAGGATAGCCGGAATGACAGCCAGGTTGCCGTTGGGAATGCGCAGGTTGAAGATGACCAGGCCGGCGATAAAGAGCAGGGTGATGCCTGCGGCTGTCATCACGACCTGGGTTGCCACCTGCGACCACAACACCGGACTGGAACCCAGAGGCGTTGCGCGCAGCCGCCGCAGAATGCCCAGGTCGCGATAATTGGCCAGCGTGGTGGGAATGCTCAGCAGGCCAATGGTGCCGACGACCATGCCGATGTAACCGGGCACGGACAGATCGACCTGGCCGTAGCCACCGAGCAGCTCTTCGGCATCGTTGCCGAAGATGAAGCCAAACAGCACCATGACCATCACCGGAAAGGCGAGGGTGAAGAAGAGCGCCAGCGGCTCGCG
>JAAYYY010000155.1 GCA_012515125.1 Chloroflexota bacterium | reverse complement strand
GCATCGGCCGGATACCAGCCCGCTTCGGCCATCTCTGTCTCGTCCAGCCTGATCTCGCCGGCCGGCGCTGTGCAGGTGAAGGCGATCATCAGCGAGTGCGGGAAGGGCCACGGCTGGCTGCCGAAATAGCGGATATTCTCCACGTCCAGGCCCACCTCTTCCTTTACCTCGCGAGCCACGCACTCCTCCAGCGTCTCGCCGGGCTCCACAAATCCGGCCAGAACGCTGAAGCGGCCCGGTGGGTGGCGGTGCGAGCGGGCCAGCAGAATCCGGTCGCCGCGCAGGACGGCGACGATAATTGCGGGGCTGAGCCGGGGATAGTTCGTCAGCCCGCAGGACGGGCAGACGCGGGCGCGGTCGGTGGGATGATAGTCAGTCTGCTGGCCGCAGCGCCCGCAATACTGGTGCGTGCGGTCCCAGTCGATAATCTGCACCGCCCGGCCCGCGAGCCAGAACTGGTCCTCGTCCAGCACGCCGAGCAGCGAACGCAACCCCTGAAAACGCCAGCCCGCTGGCGCCTCGACTTCGGCAGCCACTTCGGCGGCGTAACAGGGCCGGTCGTCCAGCCAGCCCAGGAATTGCTGCCGTTCGGGGACAAGCCCCAGCTCGTGCAGAGCGTCCCCTTTGGGCAGGAGGTCGTCTGTCTCCCGGTCGGGGATCAGCAGATGGTAGCCCTGGAAGATAAACCAACAGGCGGGCGGGCCCTCGCCGACGCCTTCGGGAGGCCGGACGGCGGGCGTGAAACGGCGCTGGGTGAGCGGATTGACGTGCTGCATCAGGGATAGGGCTGCGTCGGGGGCGGCGGCAGTGGGGTCGGCGGCGGGCCCGGATAACCGCCGTCCGGCGTGGGGGTCGGTTCCTCCGGCGGCAGCTCGACAGTCGGCGTCAGGCTCGGCGTGGCGGAAAGGGCTTCGTCGGGCGTGACGGTCGGCGTGGGTGTGTCGGTCGGCGTCAGTAGGAGATCAGGTGTCGGCGACATCTCCGGCGTCACAGTCGGCTCCGGCGTCACGCTGGGCGTCAGCAGAAGATCGGGCGTGGGCGACATCTCCGGCGTTGGAGTAAGCGTGGCGAGAGGCGTAATCTCAATCTGCGGCGCTTCCTCAGGGGTCACGCGCGGGCTCTCTACGACGCCCGGGAAGGGGTTGGGCGCGACGATGCGCAAGACCTCCAGATACCAGATGGCCTCGCGCGGCGCGTTCTTGCCGCAGCCCAGAGGGCCCTGGTAGAGCCGCCAGAAGCCTTCTACCGTCACGGGAGTACCTTCAGGCACCAGATGAATAACGTCCTCAAAACCCTGCGTGTCTACGCGCAGCCGCTGCGCCACGTCCGTCGCCAGATCGGCGAGGGACCAGACGAACGCCGGGCCGCGGTAAGGGTTGCAGCCGACGGCGGGCAGCTCCAGGTAGGCCCCCTGAAGCTGGACATACTGGTCCTGGTAGGCGGCCGGATCGGCATTGAGCTGCACAAAGGTGAGCGGCACGGCGCGCCGGATCAGCTCGCCCGGCGGCGTCGCCGTCAGCCCCGTTGGGCCGAAGAAGCCTGCTGGCCGGCAGCCGGCCAACGCCAGGAGCACGGCCATAAAGAACCAGAAAGTCAGTCGTCGCATTTATTCGCGCACGTTGTAGCGCGGCGGCCTCACGTCTTCCGCCGCAGGTCGATCGCCGGCAGGCGAGGCCCGCGAAAATGGACCCACCATTCTACAAAGAGAATAAGCACGGCGAGCGCAGCCAGCCAGGGCCACAGCTCACGCTGGCCCACATTCTCACCATCCGCAGGCTGCTCCACTGTGCTCTGTCCCAGGCGAAGGCTGGACGCTGGCAAGAGCCGCGACTCCCCCGGCTGAAACAGGTTAACGGCGAAGCGGCCCGCGTCCCGGTCGCCGCCGCGCGTGCGCAGCAGCACGTGATAGAGCCCGGTCTGTTCCGTTTCGCCAAAGACCACCGGCCCGCCCTCGACGGGCTGCAGCCAGGTGCTTCCATCTGGCTTCTCGACCAGCACCGCGGCCGCATCCGGCCCGGGCGTGATTGCCACCGGATCGCCAGGGCTTAAACCCGTCGGGGCGTCAAACGCGCGTCCGGGGTTGAGCCAGGAGGCTATGTTAGCGAGTAACACGGGAAATGCAATGCGCAGGGGAAGATCGCTATCGCCGAGGGCGAAGGTGAGCACGACGGCCCGCCGGCCCTCCTGCTCGCCGGCCAGGAGCAGCGGGCCGCCTTCCGCGCTGATGACGGGGCGAGCCCACGGCGCGCTGACCTGCCGGGCGACACGAACGCTCACGCCGCTCCAATCGACGAACTGCAGCAGAGGGCTTTCGGCCACGCCGGTGACCGCGGTGTTGCTGAAGACGCCGGTCACCTCCAGCAGTGGATTGGGGGCATCGGCCGGCGGGTTGACGACAAGGAGAGGCGCGGCGGGCAGGGATTCCGGCAGTGGCGTGCTGTCGAAGACGTAGAGATCGTAATCCGCCTCGAGAGGCGCGCCCGGCGAGGCGAGGAAAAGCTCGACGCCGGGCAGCACGGCAAGCCCTTGTTCAAGAAAGCGGTTTCCCTCGCCGACGAGGAGCACGCGGTTACTCGTTCCGCCCTCGAAGACGGCCCAGGCCTGGTCGTCGGCCGGGAGATAGTCGGCGCTCTGTTCGCTCAGACGGGCCGCCACCGTTTCGACTCCGGCCGGCAGCTCCCAGGTCAGGTTGCGGCGCTCGCCAGGGGCAACCTCGATCCGGCGCGAGTCGTAGAGCGTGCCGTCCAGCTCCAGGGAGAGCAGCGCGCGCTGCGTCTCAGCGCCCAGATTGGCGACGCCGGCCAGTAGCTGCGTGGTCGCTTCCTGCTCGCCGCCCGACGCCGGGGCGATGCGCCGTGCAGCCAGCGCCAGCAACGCCAGATTCTCGCCGCTGGCGCCGACAGGAACGTAGACGGCTTCGACCGGCAGCGGTGGGAGCTCGCCGGTCAGCCCACCGTCGGAGACGACGACGATACGTGCATCGCTGAATCCCTGCGCGGCGCCGCTTGCCAGGGCCAGCGCCGCCGGCCAATCGGCGCTCCCCGCCTCCGGCTGGGCTGCGGCAAGCGCTTCGCGGAGCGCTTCCCGGTCGTTACTGGCGGAGGCCAGCACGCGGGGCAGCCGGCCGGCGAGGATCAGCGTCATCCGGTCGTCGCCGCCCAGGTTGCCGATCCATTCGTCCACGATCTCGCGCGCCTGCTCGAAGCGGCTGGGCTCCACGTCGGTAGCCTGCATGGAGGCGGAGGCGTCGAGCAGGACGACGACGCTGCCGCTGACAACCGAGGGCGTGGGCAGGTACGGGCGGGCAAGGGCCAATACCAGCGCCGCCAGGATGAGGAGCTGCAGGATGAGCAGGAGATTTCGACGCAGCCGCTGCCAGGGCGCGTTTGCTTCACGGTCGCGCAGCAGCTTGCGCCAGAGCAGCGTACTGCTGACCAGCACTTCGCGCCGGCGCAGCCGCAGCATGTAGAGGACAATGATAGGCACGGCGAGCAGGCCGAGCAGGAGGGCAAGCGGCGCCAGAAAGGCCATCGTTACCTGAGCACGCCCTCCGCACGCAGGGTGCGCAGCACCAATCGCTCCCAGGGCGTCCCGGTGGAGACGGGCACGTAGTGCATGGCCCGTGCCGCGCTGAACGAGGCCAGTTCGGCCTGCCAGTCGCGCAGCCGCTGGTCGTAGGCGGCGAGAGTGGTCCCATCCAGGCTGATTTCGGCATCTTCCCCCGTCTCCACGTCCACCAGCTTCAGGTCGCCGGCCAGGGGCGGCTGCAGCTCGTCGGGGCTGAGGACGTGCAGGATGCCCACCTCGTAGCCACGGGCCAGCAGCGCGTTCAGCCCTTCGCGGTAGCCCGCCGGGCTGAGCATGTCGCTGAGCAGCAAGAGCAGGCCGGGCCGCCCGCCGCGCAGGGCGTAATCCTGCAGCACGGCGTTGAGATTCGTTTCGCCAGCGGCGCTGACCGCGTCGAGGAACTGCAGCAGGCGCAGGCTGTTGGGCCGCCCGCGGTACGGCCCCCAGCGCCGCCGCTCGCGGTCGAGCAGCGTCACACTGACCTGATCGCCAGCGTGGAGGGCGATGTAGCCCAGGGCGCCGCAGAGCCGCAGCGCGTAGCGCAGCTTGTTTTGCTCGGGATCGTCGGGCCAGTCCATGCTGCGGCTGTTGTCTACGAGCAGGTGGACGGCCAGATCTTCCTCTTCTTCGAGCAGCTTGATGAATGGGCGCTCCAGCCGGGCGTAAACGTTCCAGTCCAGGCGGCGCAGGTCATCGCCCCGGGAGTAGTCGCGGTAGTCGGCGAACTCGATGCTCGTGCCGCGCTTACGGCTGCGCCGCTCCCCTTTCATCACGCCGACGCGCACGCTATCGGCGACCAGTGTCAGTCGTTCCAGCTTGCGCAGCGCCGCTTCGTCAAAGAGGGCCGGCATCATGGCGCGCTCACCGGGCGGCCCAGGGCCAGGCGGACGCGCGCCAGCAGCAGCATCTGGTAGAGGCGCGTAATCAGCGCGGCTCGCTGGGCGGCGCTCAGG
Source organism: Chloroflexota bacterium (assembly GCA_012515125.1). Lineage (GTDB taxonomy): Bacteria > Chloroflexota > Anaerolineae > Promineifilales > Promineifilaceae > JAAYYY01. Next base: position 2,143 of record JAAYYY010000155.1, on the reverse strand, counting down.
CCCGCGTCGTCCAGCGGCGCGAGCAGCTCGTCCAGCAGGCGGCTCCGCTCCTCAACTGGCAGGCCGGGCCGCAGCGCCTCGGAGACGCGCCACAGCCCCCGATAGAGCTGCCACCGGGCGGCGGCGAAGACGGCGTCCAGCTCCCCCTCCCAGGCGCGCACGTACTGGCGGGCGGCGAGCACCATCAGCCCTTCGCTCAGCCCGCCGACGAGCAGCCGGTTCCACCACTGGCCCTCGTCTTCGGCGTGGAGGAGATTCTGCAGGGCCACGCCCCCGACGGCCCCCATGTCCAGCAACGAGGCGAAGTGGCTGAACTCGCGGGAAGTGGCCCGCGCCGCCAGCGTCGTGAGGAAGGCGTAGTAGCTATCGAGCAGGGACCAGACAGGGTCTTCTTCGGCGATGCCCACGGCGAGAAGGGCGGTTTGCAGCTGGCGCAGCGACTCAGGCGTCGGCTCGGCGGCATACAAGAGCAGGTCGTCGGCAGTGGTCATCGTCAGACCTCCCGTGGCACGGTCTCCAGAAGGGCGTCGATAATCGTGTCCGGGCTGATCGCGTCGGCCAGCCCTTCGAAGTTGAGGATCAGCCGGTGGCGCAGCGAGGCCGCCGCCACGGCGCTGACGTCGTCGAAGCTGACGTTGTAGCGCCCGTCGAACAGCGCCCAGATCTTGGCTGCCAGTACGAGGGCCTGCGCCGCGCGCGGGCTGGCGCCATAGCGAACGTAGTCGCGCACCAGGCCAACCGAGGTCTGGGCCGGGTGGCTGTTGATCACCAGGCGGCTGACGTAGTCGCCGACGTAGCTGGCGATGGGCACATGCCGGGCGAGCTGCTGCATGGCGATAATCTGCGCGCCGGTCGCCACGGGGCGCGCCTCGAGAACGGCGCCGCCCGTCGTCCGGGCGACGATCTCGGTCAGCTCGGCGGCGGTGGGGAAGAGCACGTTGACCTTAAATAGAAACCGGTCAAGCTGCGCTTCCGGCAGGGGATAGGTGCCTTCCATCTCCAGCGGGTTCTGGGTCGCCAGGACAAAGAAAGGGGCCGGCAGGGGATAGGTCTCGTTGGCCACGGTGACTGTCTTCTCCTGCATCGCTTCCAGCAGCGCCGACTGCGTTTTCGGCGTGGCGCGGTTGATCTCGTCGGCCAGCACGAGGTTGGCGAAGATGGGGCCGGGCTGGAAGCGGAAGACGCGCTGCCCATCCGGCGTCTCCTCCATCACGTCGGTGCCGGTGATGTCGGCCGGCATGAGATCGGGCGTGAACTGGATACGGCTGAACTCCAGGCTGAGCGCCTGCCCCAGCGTGCGGATGAGCATCGTCTTGCCCAGGCCGGGCACGCCCTCCAGCAGCGCGTGTCCTCCGGCGAGGATCGCCACCAGCACGTGGCGGACGACGTTCTCCTGGCCGACGATGACGCGGGCCACTTCCGCTTCGATAGCCGCGGCTGTCTCCCGGAAGGTCTCCGGGGAAAGCGTCTCTTCTGCCGGGGTAACCATCTCTGTCATAGCTTGCCTCGCTTGCCTGCCGCGATCTCAGGGCTCCAGTGAAGAGAAATAGTCGCGGATATACCCTTTCATGCCCAGCGGTATGTAGTCGTCTTCCAAAGCCTCGTAAGCGGCATCGCGGTAATCGCCGAAGACCTGCTGGTAGGGCACGATGCTCGTCTCGTCCCCAAACGCGGTCGGGCTCTCGCCGAGCAGCGCGCCACAGGCCGCCGGGTTGGTGATACATTCGGCCGGCAGCTCTACATCCTCACCGGCAATATCGCCGAGGTCCGCAAAATCGGGGACGTAAACGTTCGTGGCGTGGCCGGTCTCGCCGCCGGTGCCGCCAATGCCGCCCCCGGCGCCGGTTCCGCCGTTGCCAGAACCGCTGCCACTGCCCTGGCCTGTGCCGTCGCCGCTACCGCTTCCAGAGCCCTGGCCACCGCTGCCCTGACCGCCACTGCCTTCGCCACCTGCGCCCTCGCCCTCTCCAGGCTGCCCGCCCTCGCCGGGCTGGCTGCCCTGCCCGGGCCGGCCTGCCTGGGCGACCTGCTGCCGGCCCTGGGCGAGCTGCCCGCCGGCCGAACCGGCCTGTTGGGCCACGGCCCGCTGCCCGGCGCGCTGCTGCAGCGTGCCCGAAGCCTGCTGCAAGGCGGCCTGCGCTGC
>JAAYYY010000154.1 GCA_012515125.1 Chloroflexota bacterium | reverse complement strand
CGATGGCGCCGAGGCCGAACGCTTCGCGCGTGAAGGCGATGTTGTGGGCCAGATAGGGCGATTCGCGAGCCAGCTCGTTGGGCTCCACGGCGTAGCGCTGCAGCAGCGCCGGGTAGAGGATGCCCCCAACCGTGGCGACGGCGAGCCACAGGATAACCGCCCCAAACAACGGGCGCGGGTTGGGCCGCCACGCGTAGAAGACGAAGCTCGCGGCGACGAGCACCAGGGCCACAGCCTGAATGCGCAGAACCGGCAGCGTGGCCTGCACGTCGGTGTAGCCGGCGCCAAAGACGAGGTCGCCCGGCGCAAACAGCAGATCGTAGGTGTTAAGCCAGTCGCCGGCAGCCCACAACAGAGCCAGGAGAGCCAGCAGCAGCGCGCCCTGGGTGCGTATCCCCACGGGCAGGGACGACCAGCGCCACATGCCGCGGCGCAGCCCTGTCACGTTGGCCGCCGCAAAAGCCAAGCCGATACCGAGAAGGGTCAGGAGAACGAGCGGTACGAGCCAGCCCTGCACGAAGCGCAGGACAGGCAGGGCAAACAGGTAGAAGCTGACGTCGTTGGCAAAGAGCGGGTCGTCGAGGCCATAGGGGACCTGGTAGAAATAGCGCAGAAACATCTCCCAGCGTGCGGCGGCGACCTCTGCGAGGACAAAGGCCAGGAAGAGGGCGATGCCGGTCATCAGCCAGCTTACGCCGCGCTGCGTTGCCGGCAGCGTGCTCCCCGGCCGCCAGAGCAGCCGTCGCGCCAGCCGCCAGTTGAGCGTCAGAAAGAGCGCCGCGACGACGAAGAAGACGAGAAAGGTGGCGATATTCGCCCCCCACTGGCGCAGCCAGACGTTACGATAGCCGACCGAGCCAAACCAGAGCCACTCGGTGTAGGTGTTGACCGCCCAGCCGAAACCGACCAGCACGACCAGGATCAGGACGGCCAGCCAGAACCAGCGCCGCCCCCACAACGGCTCGACCGGGCTGATGTTGCGTGGTGGGGGAGGCGGCTCCTCTTCGCGCCCCCTGCGCGACTCGCGGGAGGCTTCCTCCATAAAGCGGCGAAATGCTTCCGGTATCTCGTCATCCCAACGGCTCATCTTCGTCTCCTGCCCGGGCTGGTGCGGCTGCCAGCGCTCAGGCGTCAGGGTTAGCCCTACTATAAGCGATCTTGTCCGAATGCGCCCTTGCGTGACGTTTGTCACACCCAAATCGTGTCATATGAAACTGGGCAGAAAAGCGGATCTGTTTAAAGTATGACAGGTAGCTTCCCTTAAGAGGAGTATAGGGCCCCAATGCTTTCTGAAACAGCTTTCCGTGTTGGCGACCGGCATGTACGGGTGAATCTGGAGCCAGTTCCCTACCTGAAGCGCGACGTCGAGGAGCGCATCTGTGACTTTGACGAAGTGATTCTCGGCTTCGACGGCGAGCTGGCCATCGAGGAGGCGCTGCGCTGCATGCAGTGCCCGGAGCCACAGGCCTGCACGCTGAACTGCCCGGCCGGGAATGACATCCCCGAAGCCCTCTGGCTCATCAGTCAGGGGCGGTTCGTCGAGGCAGCGCAGGTCTTTGCCGCCACCAGCCCGCTGCCGGAAGTCTGCGGGCGGGTCTGCCCGAATCTGTGCCAGGAAGGCTGTGTGCTCAGCACGCGCCGGGGCGCGGCCTCCATCGGCAAGCTGGAGGCGTTTGTCGCCGACGTGGCCCGCGAGGCGGGCGCGCTGGCGATCCCTGTGCCGGCGACCCGGAGCGGCAAGCGCGTCGCCGTCGTCGGCTCTGGCCCGGCGGGAATTACCGTGGCCGAGGACATGGTTAAGCTGGGGCACGAGGTTACGGTGTATGAGGCGTGGCCTGAGCCGGGCGGCGTGCTCGTCTACGGCATCCCCAGCTTCAAGCTCGAAAAGCACGTCGTCATGCGCAAGATCCGCGACCTGGAAGAGGCCGGCGTCACCTTCGTCACCAACACCCGCATTGGCGAGGCCATCACCCTGGACGATCTGCAGGAGGAGTACGACGCGGTCTTCCTGGGCACGGGCGCCGGCGTCGAGGCGCGTATGGACATCCCCGGCGAGGATCTGCAGGGCGTCTACACCTCCACCGACTTCCTCATCCGCGCGAACGTGCCGGAAGCCATGCGGCCGGCCGACAAGAAAGAGCCGCCGCAGATTGGGCGCCGCGTGGCCGTCATCGGCGGCGGCGACACGGCCGTGGACTGTGCCCGCAGCGCCGTCCGCCTGGGCGCCACCGACGTGACCATCGTCTATCGCCGCACCGAAGCGGAGATGCCCGGCAACGCCAAAGAGCGGGCCATTTGCCTGGAAGAAGGGGTCAGGATTGATTATCTGCAGGCGCCGGT
>JAAYYY010000153.1 GCA_012515125.1 Chloroflexota bacterium | reverse complement strand
CCTTTTCAATCGCTTCAAGCAGTTTCGTCGGTTGGCAACCCGTTACGAAAAACGGTCAGCCAACTATCTTGCCATGTGGCAAGTCGCCGCCATTCTCATGTGGCTGTAGTTTGCATACACGCCCTAGCGACTGGACCTGACCGAGGTCATAATGTCATAACCAGTGTCATTCTAGCATGAAGCGCGCGGCGACACAATGGATAGAATGACTGCTGGCTCCCCGTCCTGGCGCCCCGTTGCCGGACGCTGAGGCTAGAACTTCGGCTGTTCGGTCGCCGTGACCGGCGTCGCTCCCTGAAGGAAGTCAAAATCGCAGCCGGCCGGCGCCTGCATCACGTGCTCCAGGTAGAGCCGCCCGTAGCCGCGCGTGTATGCGGGCGCGGGCGGCTGCCAGGCGGCCAGGCGGCGCGCCAGCTCCGCCTCGTCTACGTGAAGATGCAGCCGGTGGTTCGCCGCATCAAGCTCGATTTCGTCCCCATCGCGCACCAGAGCCAGCGGGCCGCCCACCGCGCTCTCAGGGGCGACATGCAGCACGATGGTGCCGAAAGCGGTGCCGCTCATACGCGCGTCGGAGATACGCACCATGTCGCGCACGCCCTGTCGCAGCAGCCGGCCTGGAATGGGGAAATTGCCGACTTCGGGCATTCCCGGCCCGCCGACCGGCCCGACGTTCTGCAGCACGAGAACGTCCTCCGGGCTCACCTCCAGCTCGGGGTCGTCGATGCGCGCCCGCAGGTCGTCCATATTGCGGAAGACGACCGCCCGGCCCCGATGCTTCAGGAGGGAGGGCGTAGCCGCCAGATGTTTGATCACTGCGCCGCCGGGTGCGAGGTTGCCGCGCAGGACGGTCAGGCCGCCGCTTGGCGCCAGCGGCGCGCTCAGCGGGTGAATCACGTCGGGGTTGCTTATGGTCGCGCCGCGCACGTTCTCCGCCAGCGTCTGCCCGGTCACTGTGGGAGCGTCGCCGTGCAGCAAAGGCAATAGCTCCTTCAGGACGGCGGGAATGCCGCCGGCGTAAAAAAGGTCTTCCATCTGGTAGTTGCCTATAGGACGCAGGTTGACGAGCAGCGGCGTGCGCCGGCTGATCTGCTCGAACAGCTCCAGCGGTAGCTCGATACCCAGCCGACCCGCAATGGCCGGCAGGTGGACGACGGCATTGGTGCTACCGCCGAGGGCGCTGAGCAGGGTAATCGCGTTCTCAAACGCTTCCCGCGTGAGCAGGTGGGAGGGGCGTATTCCCTGCGCCACCAACTCGACGATCTGCCGCCCGGCTGCCTGGGCAAGGCGTAGCCGGCGCGCGTCGGGGGCAGGAATGGCGCCGTTGCCGGGCAGGGCAATGCCCAGCGCCTCGGCCAGCGAGTTCATCGTCGAGGCGGTGCCCATAACCATGCAGTGCCCGTGGCTGCGCACGATGCCGTCTTCGATCTCCCGATACGTTGCCTCGTCCAGCGCGCCAGCGTGGTACTCGGCCGTCAGCCGCCGGCAGTCGGTGCAGGCGCCGAGGAGCTGCCCCTGGTAATGCCCGCTGAGCATCGGGCCGCCGCTGACCAGGATCGCCGGCAGGTCGGCGCTGGCGGCGCCCATGAGCGCGGCGGGAATCGTCTTGTCGCAGTTGACCAGGAGCACGACACCGTCCAGCGGCTGGCCGCGGATCATCTCTTCGGTGTCCATCGCAGCCAGATTGCGATAAAGCATCGAGGTGGGATCGAGGAAGATCTCGCCGAGGGAGATCGTGGGAAATTCCAGGGGAAAACCGCCGGCCTGCCAGACGCCGCGCTTCACCGCCTCTGCCAGCTCGCGCAGGTGGCTATTGCAGTTATTCAGCTCGCTGTAGGTGTTGCAGATGCCGATCACCGGCCGGCTCATGTCCCGGTCGTCGTAACCCATCGCCTTCGTGAAGGCGCGATGGGTAAAGCCGGCGACGCCCCCCGCGCCGAAGAAAGCACGGCTGCGGCTGCCGCTCATTTCTGAGAGCGCGCTCCATCAAGCTGCTCCTGCCAGCGCGCGAGGTGGTCAATCACGCCCTCGATCGATGGGTAGACGGCGCCGATTTTCAGCAGCGTGCCCAGGGTGAAGAAGTTGATGCTCTCGCCGACGTTGCTCGTATCCCGCATGCGCGGCCGCTCGTCGGTGAGGATGCCCAACATGCCGATCTTCTCCGGGTCGTGCCGGGCCAGCTCGTAAAAGATGCCCATCTCGCAGGCCGTGCCGCTGCTCACGTCCGGCCCGTCGAGCAGCGCGACGAGAACGTTGGCCCACCTCACGCCTGCCAGGTCAACCTGGAAGACCTGTTCGGGCACGCTGCTGGATTCGTGAGCGTTGTGCTCCTGCTCCTGCGGCACAAAACAGTCGTGCCCGGCCGCCCGCAGCCGGCGCACGTTCTCGGCGTGAAATTCGCGGTGGTATGGCGTAAAGAGCGGCCCGGCAATGTACAGGCGCATCTCACACCCCCACTGCTTCCAGCGCGCCCAAAGCCGCCTGGAAGTTCGGGTAGATGGCGCCGAACTCACGGATGCACTGGCGGATCTGCGGGTTCAACGCCCGGTCGCCGCCGCTCCAGCTCCAGCCGGCAACCCGCGTATCGTGGAGCAGGCCGGCGATGCGGCGCGGGCGGTCCCCTTCCCTGGCGAGCGTGTAGAAGATGGCGATCTGCGCGGCGACCGCGTCGTCCACCGTATAGCCGTCGAGGATCGCCAGCAGGAGATCGGCCTCCTGCAGCGCCTCGTACGTCGCCTGGAAGTCAAAGCGATTGGCCGCAGCGGGCTCGGCCGGCGGCTCCCACCCGCCTTCGTGCGGTACGAACACCTCATGACCGCGCTTGCGCAGCGTAGCGGCGGCGTTGGAAAGGTATTCTCGGGCATATGGCGTGGCAGCAATGCCAGTGAAGACGATTCTCATATCCAGATTTCTCCTGTGGGTAGCTCGCGTCCCGCATCCCAGCCCATGAGATGGGCGATGACGTCGTCGAGGTTGCTGTAGACATTGCCCATGTCCAGCAGGCAGCCGAGGCTGAAGGCGTTCACCGGTGGCACGCCAGCGGCGTCGCGCCAGCGCGCTCGCTCGTCGGTGAGCAATCCCAGCACACCCTTCTTGCTGGGATCATACTGCATCATGCTCCAGAAGATGCCGAACTCCGCCGCCAGGCCGCTGCTGATGTCGGGGTCGTCGAGCAGGGCGACGATCGCGTCGGACTCGGCGACCATCTCGTAGTCCATGTCGAAGATGCCGATGGGCGTCGTGGGCGTGCCAGTGTCCCACTCGAAGGCCCTGGCGACGCTGCGCTCGTGGGGTACCAGGCAGATAAAGCCGGCGCTGCGCAGGCGGGCGGCGTTGCGGGCGTGCAGGGCGCGGTGATAGGGTGTAAACAGAGGGCCGGCGACGTAGATCTTCAGGGTCATCGAACGACTTCTCCTTGGTCGTACTGCGGCGAGGCTGCCGCTGGATCGAAAGGTCTTACCCCTTGATGCCGCTCATAAGCACGCCCTGCACGTAGTAGCGCTGCAGGAAGAGGAACAGGAGTAGAATCGGCAACGTCGCCAGGGTGCTCGCGGCAAAGGTCAGCCCCCACTGCGTCTGTACCTCGGTCGTGAATGTGGCAATCGCCACCTGCACCACCCGTTTCTCGGGGCTGGGCGCCACGATCAGGGGCCAGAAGAATGAGTCCCAGCTTGCCTGGAAGCGAATAAGGGCAAAGGTGATCAGCGCCGGGACGGAGTTGGGGAGGACGATGCGGGCGAAGGCGCCAATGTGCGAGCAGCCGTCGATGCGCGCCGCCTCAATCAAATCGCGCGGAATGTCCAGGAAAAACTGGCGCAGAAGGAAGATGCCCGCGCCGTTGGCGATCCAGGGGATGATCAGCGCCTTGTAGCTGTTCACCCAGTCGAAGGTGCGCATTTCCAGGTAGAGCGGGATGGCGAAAGCCTCAAACGGCACGATGACGGTCGCCAGGGAGAGGACGAAGAGCAGGTTGCGAAAGGGGAAGTCCAGCCGGGCGTAGGCGTAGGCCGCCATCGAGTTGACCACGAGGCTGCCGGCTGTGACCGCCACGGCGACAAAGAGGCTGTTGCCGAGGTAACGCGTAAATGGGTAGGGGTCGAGCGCCAGCAACCGGGCGAAGTTCTCCAGCGTCCATTCCTGGGGGATGAAGGTCTTCCAGCTCAACGGGTAAACGTACTGGAAAATCTCCGCCTGCGGCTTGAAAGCCGCGAGAAACATCCACAGGAAGGGGACGACGAAGGCCAGGCCGAAGACGGTGAGCAGGCCATAACGGACGGCCATCGCCAGCCAAGCGCGCCAGTGGCGCGTGGCTCGATCCCGGAGGGTAGGCCGGGCTACCAGCTCTCCTGTTAGCGTGGGGGTTTCCGTAACCATATCTTCCTCCCTGCCACTAATACTCGACGTTCGAGCGGAGCAGCCGGAACTGCGCCGCCGTCAGGATAAGCACCAGGCCCAACAACAGGAACGAGAGGGCCGAGGCGTAGCCCAGCTTGAAGTAGCTGAAGGCATTTTGCCAGATGTAGAAGACGAGTGTCAGCGTGCTGTCGGACGGCCCGCCGTTAGTGATAACGTAGATGGGAATGAAGACTTTGAAGGCGTTAATCGTGCTCAGCACGACTACAAAGAGCAGCGCTCGTCGCAATAGCGGCAGCGTAATCTTCCAGAACGTGCTCCAGCTGTTCGAGCCGTCGATGGAGCAGGATTCGTAGATGTCGCCGGGAATGGCCTGCAGCCCGCCCAGCAGCACCAGCATAGAAAAGCCGACCTCCTTCCACACGCCAATGATGACAATACTGAACAGAGCCAGATCGGGACTGGTGAGCCAGGGCTGGGCGGAGAAACCGGCCGTGCGCAGGATGCTGTTGATCAGGCCGTTATCCGTGTGGTACATGATCTTCCAGACGGTGGAGACGACCACCAGCGACGTTATGACCGGCAGGAAATAGGCCGAGCGGAAGAGGCCCACCCCCGGAAAAGCGTGGTTGATCAGCGTCGCCAGCAGCAGGGCCAGAACGACCTGAAGGACGACGACGGCAATGGTATACAGAACTGTGTTCAGCAGGGCCCGCTGGAACTCCGGGTCCTGGAGGGCCGTCCTGTAGTTGGCGAGGGCCACAAACTCGCGCTGCTCGCCGAGCAGCGGCGCATCATAAAAGCTGATCTGGAAGGCCTGGGCAATGGGGAACGCCGCGAAAATCAGCAGCCCCAACGATGCCGGCAACAGCAGGAGCGCGGCTGCCTTCCATTCTTCGGCTACCAGTGCGGATGACCGCAGTCGTGTCAGCATCTTTCGACTGGCTCCTTCGAGCCGGTCCCGCACCGGCGGCGACCGGCTCCGCATCGTCGTAAGCTTTCGTCAGAGTGGGAGCGATGGGGAAACAGGAGGCGACAGCCCATCTCTGTTTCCCCACCGCCTTGCACAGGACAGGCCGGGTTAGCCGCCCAGCTCTGCGTCCAGCCGTTGGGCAGCCGCGTCCAGGGTGGCCTGCGGGTCCTGCCCGATGGCGATATCGGTGATAGCCTGCTTGAACGTGTCGAAGAAGAAGGTGTAGGCGGGAACGGCCGGGCGGGTCGCCGGGCATTCCTGCAGTTGCTCCATGAAGATGTTCCAGGGGTACTCGTTGTAGGTATGGCTGGCTTCGATAACCGAGTGGCGGGCCGGCAGGTAGCCGCTCTCTTCGACCCATTGCGCGTGCTTCTCGCGTGTGATCCAGTCGATGAACGTCCACGTCTCGTCAGGATGCTCGGTCGTCGCCGCCATGGAGACATTCCAGCCGCCGGTCATCACCGAGCAGGCCTCATCGCGGAAGAGCGGGACAATGGTGTAGTCGAAGTCGGGGAAGTCGTTTTCGAGGACCGGCCGGAAGGTGCTGGGCGCCTGGAAGAGGGCAATCTTGCCGGTCTGGAAACCATCAGGGATCGGCTCGACGGCGATCACACCGTGCTCGGCGAAGAGGTCGCCGTACCAGTCCAGCGCCTCGACAGTCTCGGGGCTGTTGAGGAAGCCGGTTGCCGTGGTCAGATCGTCAGAGAGCACCCGGCCGTTGTTCTGATAGACGACCGGCAGGACCGACCAGTCCTGAAGCTGTCGCTGGACGCCGAACCCCCAGACGTCCACCACGTCGCCGGAACGCTGGGTCAGCGTCGTGGCGGCCTCGTCGAACTCCTCCCACGTCCAGGCGTCGGCAAGCGAGGTTGGCAGCTCGATGCCCGCAGCCTCCGCCAGCTCCGTATTGACATAGAGCGCTTCGGTGAGCTGGTGCATCGGCACGCCGTAGGTCACGCCCTCATACGTCGGCTCAAGCCAGGTCGAGGCCAGGTAATCGTTGCGGTTCTCCTCGGTGATGTAGTCGTCGAGCGGCATCAGCGCGCCCTGCTCGGCCAGCGACGCCGTGCGCACGTCCATCCAGAAGGCATCGGGCGCATCGTTGCCCGCAAAAGCCGTGGAAATCTTCTGGTGGTACTCGGCGAAGGGGAAGGAGTCGAGCTGGACGTCGATGTTCGGGTAGGCTTCCTCGAACGAGGCGATCAGCCCTTCCATCGCCGTGGTCAGCCGGTTATCCTGCTGCATCCAGAAGCGGATAGTAACCTGCTCACCGCTCGGTTCGGCTTCCCCGGCCTCTTCCGCTTCGGTCTCGCCTGCGCCCTCATTTCCGGCGTTGGTCTCCCCGGCCGGCGGTTCAGTCATATTCTCGCCTCCGCCACAGGCGACCAGTGTCAGGACCAGTATGAACAGCAGAATCAGCCTCGACATGGGTATACGTTTAATAGCAGACATCTCTTATTCCTCTCACTTGTTTTGAACGAACGTTTTTGCCTGACCCAACCTCAAAGTCACCGGATCGCCAGAGTGCGCGCCGCGGCGATCCCACACGGCTACCCGGCCGGCCCTTCGCCGGCGCCGGCGCGCGGCAGCAGGCCGGGATGCCAGTAGGCGACGCCGGCCGCTTCTTTCTGGCGGTCCATCTCCGCCAGCAGGACGGCAGCTCGGTTGGCAGCCGCCACGGCCCTGTCCACACCGCTTACCTGAAACGTGTCCTCTACCCGGTTAGCCACGACGGCGAAGATGGCCCCGGCGCGCAGCCCATATAGCCCGGCGACCGTGAGCAGGGCCGACGCCTCCATCTCGAAGTTGAGCACGCCGGCCGCCTGCATATCGGGCAGCACTGTCCGGGCGAAACTTGGAAAGTAGTCGCGATGACCGGGCCTACCCTGCCCCAGATACCAGGAATCGGTGGACGCGGTGATGCCCACGTGATAGGGATAGCCAAGCTCTTCGCACGCCTGCACGAGGGCTATGACGGCTTCCGGGTGGGCGGCGGCCGGATATTCGGGGCGCACGTAGGCTCGCGTCGCGCCGTCCAGGCGCACGGCCCCTCTGGCGATCACCAGGTCGCCCAGGGCGATGCCCCGCTGGATGCAGCCGGTTGTACCCACGCGCAACAGGGTATGCGGGCCGAGCCGGGCCAGCGACTCGACCACGGTCGCCATCGCAGGATTGCCGATACCGGTGGAGATGGCGCTGAGCGGCACGCCATCCAGCTCGCCGGTGTGGGTGACGAACTCGCGATTGCTGCCTGCCTCGCGGTAGCTGTCCCAGCCGGCAGAGATCAGCGCCACGCGCGCCGGGTCGCCGGGCAGCAGCACGGTCGGCGCGACGTCGCCCGGCCCGATGCGTAGGTGGTAGTTGACCCCTTCGGCCGTGAAGGGCGCTGCCGCCGAGGTGAAGGATGGATCGCTCAACGTCTTACCCTCCCGTGCTCAACCGCTGCGCCCGGAGCGCCGGCCCGTGGCGCTCCGCCCAGGCAGCCGCGCGGCCTATCGCTTCGCCGGCATCGCCCGCCAGAAGCTGCCCATCGCGCACGCGCGGCTGCCCGGCAACCCAGACGTCACAGACGTCGGCGCCCCGCGCCGCGTAGACGAGACCGGCATGGGGATCGTGCCAGGGCTGCAGGTGCAGGGCGTCGCGGCGCACGGTGACGACGTCTGCCTCTTTGCCCGGCGCCAGCGAGCCGGCGCGCTCCGCCAGATTCAGGCAGGCGGCCGCGTCGCCTGTAGCCATCGACAGCAGGCGGCGCGTGTCCATCACCTCGGGATCGCACGCCGCCACCTTGTGCAGCAGGCCGGCCGTCTTCATCTCTCCCAGCAGGTCCATGCCGTTGTTGGAGGCGGCGCAGTCCGTACCCAGTCCAATGCGGACGCCCTCGCGGTCGAGGGCAAGGACCGGCGCGACGCGGCCTTCGATCTTGGCGTTGCTGGCGGGACAGTGGGCCACACGCACGCCGCGGGCGCCGAGCAGGGCGACCTCCTCCTCGTCCAGATAGATGCAATGGGCGGCGACGACGTCGGGGCCGAGAAAACCGATGGCATCCAGGTAGCGGGCCGCACCGTCGTAGCCGCGCCGCCGGATTTCGGCCAGCTCCTGCTGCGACTGGGCCAGGTGGATGAAGATCAGCGCTCCGGTCCGGTCCGCCTGTTCCCGCGTCCACCGCAGCAGTTCGGTGCTGCACGTGTCCGGCCCGACCGGCCCCAGCCCAACGTGGATCAGGCCGTCGCCGCTCGTGCCGTATTGCTCCAGCAGAGCCAGCGCCTGTCGCTTGCGCATCCCGGCGTCCCGGTCCACGAGCGACGGCGCGACGACGGCGCGGATGCCGGCGTGGGCCAGCGCCTCGACAATGACGTCCATGTGCGAGAAACGGTCGGCGATCGTCGTGATTCCCTGGCGCAGCATCTCATGGGCGCCGAGCAGCGCCGCCCAGTAGACGTCTTCGCGGCTCATTAGCTGCTCGGCCTGCTGCTCGCAGCGAAACCAGCCGGCCGAGGGCAGGTCTTCCAACAGGTTGCGGAAATAGGTCATTCCGGTGTGGGTATGGGTGTTGATCAGGCCGGGGAGTACGAGACGGTCGCGGCAGTCAACGACCACAGCATCGGGTTGGGCTGGCGGCGCTCCTTCGACCCGGCCGACATACGTGATGGTCCCGTCCTCGAAGCAGACCGCGCCGGGATTATGCCAGTCCTCGCTGCCGTCCAGAGGGAGCACCAGGCCGCCGCGCAGGATCGTCTGGCTCATAGGGCGCTCCAGTCCAGGTCGCCGCCGGCCGAAAAGGTCAGGCGGCGCGAAGGCCCGGCAACCGACAGGGCCGGCGACCGTTCCACCTCTGGCAGAAGGGCCGGCGAGGCCCACATCAGCTCCAGCTCCAACGTGTTGCGGATGAGCAACATGCGCGCAGTTTCCAGGGGAACGCCGGCCAATCCGGCGCGGATGGCTTCCCGGTCATTGGGCATGACGATGGGGATTTTGCCGCCGGCCAGGTTGTGCGAGGTCAGGCAGTTGAGGTAGGTGGCGTCGCGGTTAATCTTGTCGTAGAGGCGGCGGGTGATCAGATCGCCGTGACCGACGCCCAGGGCGTTGCCATGACTGGCGGCGGTCAGATCCAGGACGGCGATAACGTCAATATGCGGGTCCACCGGCCCGCCGGTACGCCGCCACATACCGATGACGTTCAGATCCATGCCCGTACCGCTGATCTCTTT
>JAAYYY010000152.1 GCA_012515125.1 Chloroflexota bacterium | reverse complement strand
CCACCCAACATCATCATCGCCACCTTCCGCGCTGAGGTGAACGGCGACGCCTTCCGCATGTTCGACTTCACCCCGGTCGGCCTGGGGGTGGCAGTGGCCGGGCTCGCCTTCGTCGCCCTGATCGGCTGGCGGCTCGTGCCCCGCCGGGAGGGGGCCGCCTCCCGCTCCGAGCTCTTCGAGATCGGCGACTACGTCACCGAGGTCACCGTCACCGAGGGATCCGCACTGGCCGGCAAGCGCCTGCGCGATCTCGGCTCGATCAGCGACGCCGAGGTTACGGTCATCGGTCTGGTGCGTAACGGCCTTCGCCAGTACAACCCCTCCAGCTTCGAGGTGCTGCTCGTCGGCGACCTGCTGGTAGTTGAGGCCGACAGCCGCGACCTGCAGGCGCTGGTGGATGACGCCGGGCTGGAGATGGGCGGCAGCCCCAAGCGCGGCGAGGAAGCACTAGGAGTGGTAGGGCAACGCAGCCTGATGGAGGCGGTGGTCGTGGCCGGCTCGCCCATCATCGGTGAAACGGCTCGCACTCTAAACCTACGCTGGCGGCACGGCGTCAACCTATTGGGAGTGGCCCGCTTGGGAGCGCGCATTCACCAGCGCATGCGCGACATCCATTTCCAGGTGGGCGACGTGCTCCTCCTGCAAGGGGCGACCGACGCCATGGGCAACACCCTCTCCGCCCTCGGCTGCCTCCCCCTGGCAGGACGAGAGCTGGACATCGGGAGGCCGCGGCAGGTGGGCCTGGGCCTGGCCCTCTTCGCCGGCGCTCTACTTCTGGCCGCGTTCGGCGCCCTGCCCATCCAGGTCGCCTTCGTGGCCGCCGCCGTCGCCATGCTCCTTACCAACCTTATCACGCTCTCGGAGGCCTACGAGAGCATTGACTGGTCCATAATCGTGCTTCTCGGCGCCATGATTCCGGTGGGGCAGGCGCTGGAGGTCAGTGGCGGAGCCGACCTAGTCGCTCGGAGCGCTCTGTCGCTGGCCGGCCGGTACCCGCCCGTGGTCAGCCTCATTGTCGTGCTGGTGGCGACCATGTTCCTGTCCGACCTGGTGAACAACGCCGCCGCCGCCGTACTGATGGCGCCCATCGCCATCTCTGTCGCCCAAGGGCTGAGCGCATCACCCGATCCCTTCCTGATGGCAGTAGCCATCGGCGCTTCCTGCGCCTTCCTCACCCCCATCGGCCACCAGTCCAACACTCTGGTGATGGGACCGGGCGGCTACCGCTTCGGCGACTACTGGCGCATGGGTCTCGTGCTGGAGGTCATCATCGTCGTGGTAGCTGTACCTCTGATAGTGCACTTCTGGCCCTTCGGCACCATCTGAGCGTCGCCCTAGACCCAGGAGCCCGTTCCCGCTATCGTTCCCCCAACTCGCTGCCGGGAGAGACAATGATCATTGACGTCCACACCCACCTGACTGCCGCCGTGTACGGCACCACCATGGACGACGCCGCCGGCGAGCCCTTCCCCGCCTACGCCTTCTCGCCCACCTGCCGCCGCGCCGTCAATACCATCCCCAACCTGCGCTACCTGGACGAGGCCGGCGTGGACATGGCCGTCCTCCT
>JAAYYY010000151.1 GCA_012515125.1 Chloroflexota bacterium | reverse complement strand
CGCTGGAACAGCCGGCAGCCGCCGAAGTCGTGGCCCGCCGCGAGCGCGAGCTGCTCGACCTGCAGAGCAAGGTCGTACATTGAGACAACGATTCTGAGCCGGCCGGCCTGTGGCTGACGGCTGAAGGAAGCGCGTTCCTATGGACCTATCACTGTTGAATGTAGGCGCCGTCGCGGTGCTGGGGCTGCTGGGGGTGGGCCTGTACGGCCTGCTCGTCAGCCGCAACCTGATCAAGGTGATCATTGCCCTGCAGCTTCTGGGCAAGGCGGCTGTGCTGGGGCTGCTCGTCGCCGGCAAGGCCAGCGGGCAGATGAACCTGAGCCAGAGCCTGGCCATCACGGTCATCGTCGCGGACACCATCGTCGCCGTCGTCGGCATGGCGCTGGCGATTCAGGTGCGGCGGCAGTTGAAGACACTGGACGTGCGCGAGCTGGCGCGGCTGAAAGGATAGACCGCTTATGGAAACGTGGCTGATCATCCTCCCTATCCTCCTGCCCTGGCTGGGCGCTGTGGTCGTCTGGGCGCTGCAGGAACGGGCTCCCCGTCTCCAGCACGCGCTGGCGGTCGCCTTTGCGCTGGGCGGCGGCGCGGCGGCAATCTCGCTGCTGCCCCATGCCGGCGACGAAGCGATCGTGCGCGTGCCGCTGGGCGCCGTCTTTGGCGAATTTACCCTGGTGCCCGATGGTCTGGGCCTTTTCCTGACGATTATCGCTACCGTGGTCGGCGGTCTCGCCGTCGTCTTTTCCGGCGAGTACATGCGCGGCGAGGCGCAACTGGCCCGCTATTACGCCCTGGTGCTCTTTTTCATCGGCGCCATGGCCGGGCTGGTTCTCTCCGGCGGCTTCCTGATGCTCTTCCTCTTCTGGGAGATTACGGCTTTCTGCTCGTACGCGCTGATTTCCTTCTATAACGACGACCCGAAGGCGGTCAGCGCCGGCGTCAAGGCGCTGATCATGACGCAGTTTGGCGGCGTCGGGCTGATGGTCCTGGCGCTGGTGGCCTACGGCTACCTGGGCAGCTACGACATCAACACCTTCATCGCGCAGGCCCACACGCTGCCCGCCGGGCTGCTGGGCGCGGTCGCCTTTGCCTCGCTGGCGGCGGCGGCGGCCAAGTCGGCCCAGGTCCCCTTCCAGACGTGGCTGCCCGACGCGATGGAAGCGCCGACGCCCATCTCCGCGCTCATTCACGCGGCGACGATGGTCAACGCCGGCGTCTATCTGCTGGCCCGCCTCTACCCCGCCTTTGCAGACGTGCCGGGCTGGACGGCGGCGGTCGTAACCGTCGGCCTGCTTTCGGCGCTGCTGGCGGCGATCATGGCCCTGGTGGCGACCGACCTGAAGCGCGTGCTCGCCTATTCGACGGTCAGCCAGCTCGGCTACATGGTCTACGCGGTGGGCGTGGGCGGCGTCTTCGCCAGCCAGCTCCACCTGCTCAGCCATTCCGTCTTTAAGGCGCTGCTCTTCCTCAGCGCCGGCGCAATTATTCACGCCGTAGGCACGCGCGACATGCGCCAGATGGGCGGGCTGGGCCGCAAGATGCCCATCGTCCGCGCCGTCTTCGTGATTGGCGCGCTGGCCCTCGTCGGGTTGCCGCCGGCCAACGGCTTCCTCAGCAAGGAGCTGGTGCTGGAAGAGGGTCTGGCGCACGGGCCTACCTGGGCTTACGTCGGCATGTTGCTCGGCGCCGGCCTGACCGCGCTCTACACCATCCGTATGGTCGCTATGGTCTTCCACGGCGAGAGCCGTGTGACGAAGCACGTCCACGACGCGCTGCCGCTGATGTCGGCGCCGCTGGGGCTGCTGGCGCTGGGCACGCTGACGACCTGGCTGCTTGCCGGGCCGTTCTCGGGGCTGCTCGCCCGCACGCTGCCCT
>JAAYYY010000150.1 GCA_012515125.1 Chloroflexota bacterium | reverse complement strand
CAGGAAGCCCAGAGTGATGCCGACCTCACGGGGATGGAAGAGCGGGGCGCTGCTGGGCAGGCCGTTGTCGGGCAGCCGCGCCAGCAGGTCCAGGCGTGGGAGCGCTTCGTAGAGCTCGATGCCCGGCAGCAGGCGCACGAGTGACCAGTCGGTGCCCAGCAATCCAACGAGAGCCACGGCGGTGGGCAGGGCGACGAGCCAGGCGGCTCCCTGTCGCAGCCGCGCTATCGTCGTCAGCCAGTTCAATGCAACAAAATAGACAGCGGCCTGGAGAACCATGCCCCACAGCTTGGGCCAGCTGAGGGCGCGGTCGGCAGAGACGAAGGTCGCCATGACGCCCAGCAGGAGGATGAGGAGCACGGGCCCGTTGAGCGGGCTGCACCGCGTGAGATAACGGCAACCGACCAGCCGGGACAGCAGCGGCACAGCGAGGGGCAGGAGGGCCAGCGGCGCCCAAGGTGGGGCCAGGAACAGCACGGGCGCGGCCAGGCCCAGGAAGAACCACTCCTGGCTGGCCAGCCAGCAGACTGCCGCCCGCCAGCGGGGCAGCTCCTCTACGCCAAACAGGACCTTAGTCCCAGTCGTCCTGGTCAACGGCCGCACGCGCTTGACATCAGGCCACCACCGGGGTATAGTGAACCCCAATCACCTGTATGATCGCGGGAGTACGCATGATTTCGACCGTTACAACCACAACCGTGACCACAGTAACCACCGTCACGCTGGCTGCCTCCCTGGCCCTGCTGGCCGTCGTGGCGCTGCTGCTCTTCCTCATCCAGAAGGAGATCTTGTCGGCGGCCACCAGCCCGCGCGCCCAGGCTCTAAGCCGCGTCCTGAACATCGCCATCCTGCCGCTGCTGCTGAGCTTCGCCTTCATCGCCGTCGTCAAGGTGGCGGAGGTCCTCCGGTAGGTCAGGTTTTGGCCCGAGGCCGAGTTGAAGGCCCGGCCCATCAAAGAAAACAGCAAGCGCCGGTCTGCACAGACCGGCGTTTTTTGTTCCGGCGCGCTCATTCTTCGGGTGGCGGGGAGGCGCTACCCGGCTCGGCCGGCAGCCACAGCAGCTGTCCGGGAATGATCCGGTCCGGGTCGGGCAGCCAGTTGAGCAGGATCAGCGTCTCCACGGTGGTGTCCCGGTCGCGGGCGATGCGGCTAAGGGTATCCCCGCTCTGCACGATGATGAACTGGCCGGTGGGCACGATGGGTTCCTCCCGCGGCACCGGCAGCCTTAGCTGTTGGCCCACGACCAGCAGCGTCTCCCCGGCAAGCCCATTCAGCGTGCGGATCGCTTCCCCGGTCGTCTGGTAATAGCGCGCCAGGAAAGCCAGGGTCTGCCCCGGTTGGACCCTGTGCTGGGCGGAGGTGGTTGACGCCTGCAGGGGGGCCGGCGTCACCGCGGGCGTGTCGGTCGGTGGCAGGGGCGAGACAGTGGGTGGTACGGTTGCTCGCGTAGCAGGCGTTTCCACGCTGCCCCTAACCGGAGCCCTTACCTTTCCTCCGGGCGCTGTGGAGCTGCTCGTGAGCGTGACGGTTGGCTCCACTGTTGGCGTGTCGAGGGGGGTCGTGGTGGGCGTGGCAGCGGGTGGTTGCCTTGGGGCGGGTATGGACGACAGGGTGACGGTGGGCAGGAGCACGGTGGGTTTGACCACCGGCAATCCGGCCGTCTCCAGGACCTCCACCGTCGCTGTTGGCAAGGCGCTGGCGGTCGCCGTGGGGACGGGAATAGCGCTCTCAACCAGAGCGCTCGCGGGCGGCGGACCAGCCTGGGCCAGCGGCAGGCGCGGGAACTCCACTCCGGCAGCGACGAAGGGCATGATCAGGAAGAGCGTAATATTGGTCAGGCCGTGGCCCAGCGTCACCCCCAGGAGACTACCCGTCCGCTGGACGACGAGGCCAAAGAGGAGGCCTACGGCCAGCACGAAGAGCACGTCGAGCAGGGAAAGGTAGCCGGCGTGGAGCACGGCAAAGAAGAGGGCCACGTAGAGGATGCCCTGCCGGCGGCCGAGCTGCTCGACGGCCGCCTGCTGCATGAGGCCGCGGAAGATGAGCTCCTCCAGGTAGCCGGTGCTGATCAGCAGGATCAGGGCCGGCAGCCAGATGGCCTGCCAGGTGAAGGCCTCGACCAGCGGCTCGGGCTTGAGGATGATGTACTCGACGTAGCCGAGGGCCAGACCGCTCGCGCCGATCAGGAGCTGCAGGGGCAGCGCCAGCAGCCCACCGGCGCCGGCGCCAAGTCCCAGGCCGCGCCATCCCAGCTTCAGATGGTGCATCACGACCCCGGCGGCCACGAACAGCGGCACGCTGGTGATCGCATACCAGGAGACCAGGGGGAAGCCAGTCAGAGGCAGGCTCATGCTGACCACACGGATGAGGGGTACGAAAGCCAGGGAGAGCAGCAGGCGGTGCAGCGGCCGCTGCCAGACGAGCGCGCTGTGCAGCAGGAGGAGAAAAAGGCCGGCCAGGTGCAGGAACACGCCGGGCTGCGGCGCCAGGAACACCGTGACCAGCTCGGCCAGGGCCAGCAGCGCCAGGTAAGCCAGGGCGACGGGCAGCGGGTTATCGCTCTCGTAGCTGTGGCGCAGCTGCGTTCTGAGCACGCTGTGCCATGGCTGTATCTTAGGTTCTGATGTCGTGGAGTCCATAAGGCTATTCCCCCGGCCCCAAGACATTGAGCCAAAGCCGCAGCTGCCGGTAAGGCTCGCCGCCCTCACCGTTGAAGAGGTAGAAATCCACGATCTGGTCCTGACCGGCCCAGGGCATGGCCCACGTGAGGCGCTGCTCGACCCTCTCGTCGACGGCCAGAGCAAACGGCCCGGCCGCCTGCACAAGCTCGCGCCGCTCCTCCCAAGGGTCGACGGCCCAGACCTCGACGTGGTAGTTCTGCGCTTCCCGCTCCCTATTGTGGATGCCCATCGTGACCCACAGCGCCTCGCCCGGCGCCGCCTCGCGCGGGTAAGCCTCGGCCCGCCCTTCTTCCCCAAGGATGTAAAACTCGGTCATGAACTCGTCGGGGGAGGGGACGAGGAAGATCCAGGCGGCGGCCAGCCCTGCGACGAGCAGCGCGCCGGCGCAGAGCAGGTAAACGCGCCGGTCCAGCGCAGGCAGTGCGCGCCACCAGGGCCGCGGCCGCCAGTCGAGGGGTGGGGCATAGGCCTCATCCGCAGGCAGACGTGCGCGCCGCCACAGGGCCACGACGGCAAAGAGCAGGATGGAAGCCAGCTCGCCAAGGAAGATGGGCCAGAGGCGTAGCCCCCAGGGCAGCCGGTCGAGGATCAGGGCCAGTACCGAAACCCAGGCCACGCTCAGTCCCAGGCTCAGCCCCGTGCGCTCAATGCCGTCCAGATCGTCGCCGGCCGGGAACAGCGCCGACGTCAGCCAATAGCCTGGGACAAAAAGGATGTAGGTGAAGCCGAGGACCAGCCGCGGTATTTCTACCATCAGCCGGGCCGCGACCGGCAGCCCCTGCAGCCGGCTGCTCTCGCCAAGGGCGATCAGCGACGCCAGGATCAGCCCGCCCAGCAGCGCCAGCCGCAAATCTCCAGCCAACAAGCGCGCTGCTTTTGCCGGCACCAGCTGCTGCTCCGGCATTTCTAACTCAGTCACTGGCTGCCAGTCCATGCTGCTCGCGAAGCGCCGCTCCTGCTGTAGGTTTTCTGATGAGCTTGGCCATAAACCACTCTATACTGAGGAAATAACCGAATCGTTTCCAGTAAATGTTTACGAAGCCGTATATCGAGATTAGGGTGAAAAGGACCAACGGCAGGAATAATACCCAGTTGATCTTTACCGCATAGCCCAAGTGACGCTGAAGCAACAGTGCGCTTAATACTACCCCTATCAGTTGAACATAGTAGATAGAGAGCGAGCGCTGGCCCATCTCTGCGAGAGCCTGAGACATAGGTCTTAACTTTTCAGCTGAAGTAGTACTCTGGTCGAGAAAGTAGTATGAGAGGGATAGCAAGATAATGAATGCGCCGAGCAGCATTGTAAACGTGGTGAAATCAACATCGTTGCCGTGGATCCACGAAGGTGCTTTGCCCAGCACCACACTCAGTCCCTGTGTGATCGGAACTGCAAGTAACAAACCAAAGCTAACCATCAAGAGAGAGGCGTGCCGTACGGGACCATTTCTCACGTTTACAATGAAGTACTCGCCCGCCCACATGCCGGCAAAAAAGAAGCTACCCCAAGGAAAAACCGGGGCAACGCCCGTAAACAAAGGCGCAAAGAGGGGAAACCTGGGGTAGGCCAACTCGAGAAGCACCCATGGCAAGAGGATCCAAAATATCCTCAACAGCAGGGACGAACGGCTAAAAAGGGGGGCAAACAACAGGCAGACGCCAATCAGTTGAATGACGCTCCAATTCAGAATAGAGATATCGAGCAGATTCAGAACGGGCCCGGCAAGAATATTGACTACCGACGACAACAGGAAAAGGAATAGTCCCCGGGCTAAGATGAAGTGACGTATTGATTGTTCCGTCACGCCACGACCACGATAGGTGCTTAACAATAAGCTGGCGCTTACACCCGATACCATGGTAAATAATTCTGCTGAATTCCCTCCTATAACGATACTAGCGTTGCGGATTATTCGACCAATAGGATGAAGGGGTTCGGCAATGAATGCTTGCCAAATATGGATTTCGATCATTGCGATGACTGCAAGGCCACGCATGAAATCGATTGATAGCAATCTTCGTGTCATGACCTTCTGTAGTTTCCTTGACTCATATTCTCAATTCTTCCGTTTATGGGCCTCAAGTGCTTGCCTATAAACATCAATGGTTTCTTGTGCAGTCCGCTCCCACGTAAAGAGTCCTGACCGGGCTGGTCCCTTTTCAATGAGTTCTGCCGCAAGCGTCGGTTGAGACAGGACTGAGCGCATGGCTTCAGCGATCTGCCCAACACTGTTCGGATCGACAAGGATAGCCGCGTCCCCCGCCACCTCTGGTAACGATGATGTGTTGGAAGTCACCACGGGTGTGCCGCAGGCCATCGCTTCCAGCACCGGCAGGCCAAAGCCCTCATAGAGGCTGGGGAAGGCAAAGAGATCCGCCCC
The DNA here is from genome assembly GCA_012515125.1 of Chloroflexota bacterium. Lineage (GTDB taxonomy): Bacteria > Chloroflexota > Anaerolineae > Promineifilales > Promineifilaceae > JAAYYY01. The sequence continues at coordinate 4,451 of JAAYYY010000150.1, read as the reverse complement.
CGCATAGAGCGCCGGCAGATGCTCGTCAGCGACGTAACCGGTGAAGGTCACGTGCGGCTCCAGCCCCAACCGCTGCACCGTCTCGAAGATAGGCGAGAACTTCCACTTGCGCGCGCCGACGATGACCAGGCGCCACTTTGTGGACCACTGCCGTAGCTGCGCGTAGGCTTCCAGCAGCCGCGGCAGATTCTTGCGTGATTCCAACGCCCCAACATAAAGAATGTAAGGCCGTACTATCCCGTATTTCTGGAGAATCGGATCAACTTCAACCATCTCCATTGGGCGAAAGCGGCGGCCGGCCGCCTCTGGTACGATCATAATCCGTTCCTCTGAAACGCGTAGGTGCTTCATAATATCCTTTCGTGACTGTTCACTGACGGTAATGATTACATCCACTCTTCGCAGCGCGAAGGGCAGCCAGACACGATAAATGAGCCAGTCCAGGCGCGTGCTCGTTTGCGGATAGACGTACGGAATGACGTCATGGATCGTTACTACGCGTGCAGCGGCGGTCAGGGCCAGCGGCATCGCCCCCGTTGGATCGTGCACCACGTCCAGACCCAGCCGTCGCGCCTGCCATGCAAGTTGGCCCTGGCCAAGGGTCAGCAGACCGGGCAGATAGTACGCACCCCGCAGCGCTACGCCCTCGGCCCCTGTCGGCCGGCGCCCGGCCCATAGCCTGTGGACGTACGATCCGTTACCCACCAGCGAGCACGCCAGCTCAGTTGCGTAGCGCCCAATTCCTGTGGCGTCACGGTCGAGGCCGTAGTGAATGAGGCCAATACGAATCGTCATTTCTGATATGGCGTTCGCGGGCGTAGATGGTACAGCTCAGCCGCACCGTTGTCGTAAACGCGCAGGCTATCGCCCTCGATGGGCAGTCGCAGGTTCAATCGCTCACTGCGAGCGCGCATGACATCGGAAATGAGGTGGGTGCGTGTGCTTGGTGCCGGATCGTGACTATCGAACTTAGCGCCTTGTGTCTCCCAACCGTATTGTATGCCAGTAGAGGCGCGGAGTCGTGAATCGAATGCCGCCCAAGTACTACCATTCGGGTTGTTTTGACGCGCCCAATCCAGACCGGTGAATTCAGCAGGAGTGCTGAAGACCCATCGGTTGCTCACCAATGGTTCGTTCGTGGCCTTGGCCACAGCCACTACCGACAAAAAGGATATGACAACAACCAACAGACCGTAGGCTAGCGGGCGAGTTGTCGTCCTGAACGTCTGTTGTCGCAAAGACCAGGCGGTCACGAACGGCGCAGCAATCATCGCGAAGGATGGGAATATGCGGTGCTGCAGGTTGAGGGCAATGGCACCACTGACGTCTACGAGGATGCTGACAGCACCTAGGAAGCCAAACGCCCCGTATAGCGACCACAACAGAATGGTCCGGGGTTCCTCTGGCCAAGTTCGTTTTCGCCACCAAGTGTGGGTTTGTACTATCCATAGAACAAAGGATGCGATCAACAACAGCCAGTTGGCGATGCTGACGATTAGATACACGGGAAAGCTGACCCACGCCGTTGTTAGCGTGTGGTAAGGGTTTGCCGCCACCTCTTCGACATCAAGGAAGAGCATGGCCATCCGATCCCAAACGGATTCAACGATTCTAAGCCCATGGCGAGCCGGAGGATAAGCATAAAACGTGAAGAGAAAGGCGAGCAACAATGAGATGCTAACGGCATAGAGCAGCCGTCGCATAGTGTCGGAAGAGTCGCTCCGTGGAGCTATTAGGTACCGCATAATCAAGCCGAGCACGAGCGCCAAGCCTAATGCGACAATGAATGAGGTAGCGAGCAAGTTATTAAATGTGATGAGCGCATAACTTGCCAGGTAGAAGCCAAGCAATAACGCGGCAAAACGCCGCCAAGTTTGCCTGGCCAGTATACTGCGCACCAGTAAGAACAGGCATAAGAACATGAGACCGCGCGTAAACTTCTCGTGCGTTCCCCGAAGGATAGGGAACAGAAATTCTGGCTGGATGAGAATGAGAACTGTAGCAAGGGTCGCGCCCCGTGCCGAGCCAACAAGTTCCCGGTAGGCGAGCCAGACCGGCAAGACTACCCACACTGCAAGTAATGCACCACCAGCCAGCTGCATTCCAGTAACCGAAAGGCCGCTGATGCTTACAAGATAAGTCGCGAGGACCGGAAAACCATAGCCATTAGGATAAACACGCTGCACGGGGACTAGCTTGGCCTCGTCAACCATCGCTCGTATGAGGACTGCAAAGACATTTGTGTCTGTCTCTCCCCACAACTTGCCGTAGCGCATAGATGCATATCCCGCGACCAGGAACACAGCTACGAACACAACCGTCACCTCCAAGGACGAACTGTGCGAACGACGCGCGGTGGCCCTGTTACTCATGAGCCCCCGGTTGCACCCGCACGGCTAAGGCCGTGGCGGTGGCGAGGAGTACGGCAAAACCGACTAGCACGGGTATGAGAACAGGTTTCTGCTCCAAACTGTAAATCGCCTCACCCTCGATTTCTTTCTCGCCAGCCAGGCCCATCATCTCGGCCGCAATGACGCCTCCCTCAGCGTTCTCGAGGCGGATGGTCAGTCTGGAGCTATTGTGACTATTGGGCACATCTAGCAGCACGTGGGCCGTTTCGCCGGAGAGCGCATCCACCGGCTCGCGTGTCAACTCGGTCACCACACCGTCAGAATTCTTGGCCTCGGCAACGAGCACCAGGCCAGGCGCGTCGCCAGTACCGTCGTTGGTGACAACCACCTGTAGCGGAAGAGCGGCAACATCTTCGGAGAGCCGCTTCACCTGCAGGCTCATCTCCGGAGGCGTAAGTGGGGCAACAGTAAACGCATCGTTCCTGTACTCGACCACATACTCGCCTGGTGTCAACCCCGCCACGCCAAGCAGGTCGTTGCCGGTCACTTGATAGCCCGCTTCCAGCGTTAACTGGAAGCGGAAACCGTCGTCCGTAATGCGTACGTTGGCGAGCGACGCGCCGGCAATCTCGCTGCGCGGGCCGGGGAAGGCGTCGAGCCGCCTTCCCTGGCACGCTACAACCAGCTGCTGGAGAGCTTGCCATGAGCAGTGACGCCTTCTGGCAGTTGGAACAGCAGCTCAAGCAGCTCCACCTAGGCGCGATTCTCGACCAGTATCAGGCGCAGGCTGAAGAAGCCGTGAGAGCCAACTGGTCTTACGAGACCTACCTGGCCAGCCTCATCGAACGAGAGAGCGAGCGGCGTACGGGGAACCGCCGCCGCCGGCGCATCAAGGAAGCACGCTTCCCCGTGCTCAAAGAGCTGGCCAATTTTGACTTTGAAGCGCTGCCCTCGCTCAACAAGCAGCGCGTGTTGGCGCTGGCCGAGGGCCATTACCTGCAGCGCGCCGAGCCGGTGCTGATGGTCGGCAATCCCGGTCTGGGCAAGACCCATTTAGCCATCGGCTTGGGTCTGGCCGCCTGCCGGCAGGGACAGCGCGTTCGCTTCTACACCACCACCGGCCTGGTCAACGAACTGCACCAGGCGCAGGACGTCTACCAGCTGCCCCGTTTCCTGGACAGGGCGCTGCGCACCCAGCTCGTCATCCTCGACGAGTTTGGCTACGTGCCCTTTTCCACTACCGGCGCCCAGCTGCTTTTCCAGTTCTGCTCCGCCCTGCACGAACGGGTCTCCCTCATCATCACCACAAACTTACCCTTCGGCGATTGGGTGCAGGTCCTGGGCGACGAGCGACTGACCAGCGGGCTCCTGGACTGCGTTACGTTCCGCAGTCACATCCTCGAGTTTCGCGGTGAGTCCTATCGCTTCCGCCAACAACGGGAGGGAAATACAACCCCGTGAGCGCTAACAACGGCTTCCCTCTGCTACCTTCCACGCCCATGTGCCCGAAGAGTGACGCCGTTTCTGCTGATCTGGTGACGCTGTTTCTGGCGATCACGTCTTATTGGGCCCTGGCGTTTTGACGCTGTTTCTCGTGATCTACTGACGCCGTTTTTGGTTGTCAAAAACAGCGGGGCGCCAGGGCTTCTTGACGGTAGGGGCAGGGGAAGCGTCTGACAGCTCGGCGTCGGGCAAAGGTGATGGGTTCGGGCGGAGCGGGCCGTCTGGCGTCGACTGCGCCCACGTTCTTGGCAAATTGCTCCTGCTGGAAGAGTACAATCTGCTGCCAACCCTCCTGCCAGCGACCATTGCAGACGAGATTGCGCAGGGCCAGCATCGAGCCGAGGTGCTGCTCGGCTCAGCGCATCCCGGCCCCCTTCGGGCGACGCTGCACCACGACCTTGTGACCACGCTCGGCACTACCAGAACCGATGGGATAGCTGCGCCGGCGAAAGTGAGCATAGTTGAGCATCAATAGACGGTCATGCACGTAATGGAGGGCGCTGTCGATGGGCGCCGCCTGTTCCTCGCTTGTCGCTTTCGGCTGCAGAAGGCGCAGATTGGTGACTGTTTTCTGCGGCGGCTGGTGCTTGAGCCGGT
>JAAYYY010000149.1 GCA_012515125.1 Chloroflexota bacterium | reverse complement strand
CTAGTCGCCCCTACAGTAGCTAACAGCTCCCCCCTGTTTTCCGGGAGACGCTCCCCATGAGCGTCTCCCGTTTTTTGTCTCTATGCACCTCCTGGTCGCCTGATTCCGTACAGTGTACAGATGGCACGCCACGGCCCAGATGCAGGCAGGGCAAGCCGTGCGTTGTTGGCGCCGGGTGAGGATCGTAAAATATGGGCAGCTGGACAACCCATAAAGCCGGTAGGGCGATAGCCTTGCCCGCTTGCCCTCCAGCAGGGAAACGGATTGTGGCGAGAGCCAGGCCGGGCGTGTACGGGCCATACTGGTCGTTACCGCCCCGGCAAATAAGAGAGGTCGACGATGCCTTTTAGCTTAGCCAACACGATCACGATTCTGCGTTTCCCGTTGCTCGCCGCGGTGGTCACACTACTCTACCAGCAGAGCGATTCCCTGCGCCTTGCCGCGGTGCTCCTCATTGCCGTGCTGATGTTCATGGACACGCTGGACGGCGTGGTCGCGCGCCGCCGACACGAGGAGAGCCTGATGGGCAGCGCGCTGGATATCGCCGCCGATCGCGCCGTCGAGATCGTCCTCTGGGTCGTCTTCGCCCACCTGCGCCTGATTCCGGTGATCATTCCGCTCGTGGTGATCATCCGCGGCACGCTGACCGATTCGATTCGCGCCGTGGCGGCGCAGCGGGGGCTCTCGGCCCATCGTATGATGTCCTCCTCTATCGGCAAGTGGCTGGTTGCCTCGCCGCCCATGCGCACCGGCTACAGCCTCGTGAAGATCGTCGCCTTCCTCACGCTGGCCTGGTCGCTGCAGGGAGGTGGCGCGGCGTGGACGCAGGCTGCCTATGAGACCGGTCTCTATGCAGCCTGGCTGGCAATGGTTTTGTGCATCGTCCGCGGGCTGCCGGTTTTGTGGGAGGCGCAGCGTATTCTGCGTCCCCTGCCCAGCCAGCAATAGCCCTGTATGCGTTTTACCGACTTCCTCAACCACCCAACCGTTATCAGCGCCGGCATGAAGCTGGCCCAGGCGCTGCCACAGGGGGGCGGCTACCGGCTGGCAAGGCTGTTTGCGTCTGCCGTCTGCCGCTTCAAGCCGGCGATGTATCACGTCGTCCGCAATAATCTGCGCCAGGTGCTGGGCCCGGAGGCCGGCGAAGAGAGGCTAGACGCGACGACATACTCCCTTTTCGTCCATGCGGGGCGCGCCAACTACGATTTCTTCCGGCTGATCGGCCGCAGCGCCGAGGAGATTGCGCGCGTCGTCTCATTCTCTCCGGCAGCCCTTGACCGGCTCCGCGAGGCGCTGGCCGATAAGCGCGGCGCCCTCCTGCTTGGTACGCACATGGGCAACTTCAATCTCGCCATACCGGCGCTCTACGGGCAGGTGGACGCGCCTATTCAGGTACTCTCGGTAGCCCAACCGAACGAGGGCTTCACCCTGCTCAACCGCCAGCGCATCAAATGGGGGCTGGAAGTAACGCCGATTTCGCCGCAGGCGCTGCGACAGGCCATCAGGCGGCTGCAGGACGGAGGGGCGGTGCTCACGGCGTTCGATTTCCCCATTCGCGAAAACAGCACCCTGATCCCCTTTTTCGGCAGGCCGGCTTACTTCCCCCTCGGTCCGGCGCGGCTGGCCCGGCTGACCAACGCCGTCGTGCTGATGGGCAGTTGTCGCTATGACCCGGAGCGGGGCTACGTGGTCCGCGCCGACAGCATCGAGCTGGAGCGCACCGACGACCGGCAGCAGGACGTGCTCAACAACTCCCGGCGCATGGCGCGCGTTCTGGAGCGCTACGTGGCCGAGAACCCCGACCAGTGGCTGATGTTCTATCCCTTCTGGCCCGAAGCCGGGGACGAGGGCGCCTATGAGCGGGGCGACTATCCTCAGCCAGGTCTCATCGAACCGGCATCCAATTAGACTATACTCTGGATAGAACGGCTGCATGTAACGAGCTTGCAGCCAGGAGTAAACAAGATGGGTCATCCATTCCCTGAACCGCACCTGCCGGAACTGCCGGTGCAGCCGGCGACGCCCGTCATCTACGTCGCCGAGCCGGTCCTTTGGGAGTACAAACAGCTTGCCCGCGATCTGGAGCGCGAAGAGCTGCTCGACGAAGCGGAGCTGAACCGGCTGGGCGAAGAGGGCTGGGAGCTGGCTGCGGCGCTCGCGCACGGCGAGCAGGCCACTTACATCTTCAAGCGCATCCGGGCCTGACCGGCTAGATTAGCGGGCGCCGACCGTCACAACCCCGCAACGGCGCCCTAAGAGCCGGATCAATCAATCAGCAGCGGTCCCCGGGTGATGGCAGCGCGCACGGCCTCCAGCTCCCCGAAGTCGGGCGGAATGTATTCGACCCACCAGGTCACGCCCACCTCTGCCAGCGAGCGGATGTAGCTGCGCTCTTCTTCCCAATCGTCGCGTCGCGGATTTCCCCCCACGGCGATGTCGTACCCTTCCAACGATCCGCGATATTGCCGGACAAGGGCCTGCAGGTCGCGCACGTCGTCCGGCATCATGTAGTGGGTCTGGTGCTTATACAGACAGGAGCCATCCCAACGCGCCGCGCGCCGCGACGGGCCGGGTAAGGGCCACCCGCCGCCGACCCAGATCGGAATCCGGGGCCTCTGAACTGGTCGCGGGAGGAAGGTAACTTCCCTGACCTGATAGTAGCCACCGTCGTAACTGAACGGCTCGCCGCTCCACAGGCCGGTTATCACGTCCAGCGCTTCGTCCAGCATCTGCGCGCGTTGCCGGGTGTCCATCGGCTCGCCAAAGCGCGTGAAGCTCGCGTCGGCCTCCGCCGATTCGCTGGGATCGCCCAGACCCACGCCGAGAATGACGCGCCCGTTGGACAGGTGGTCCAGCGTCACCGTCTGCCGGGCCACCTGCCACGGCCTCCGGCGGCTCAGCGGCGTCACGTTCGTGCCCAACCGGATGCGGTTCGTGCGTGTCGCGATGGCTGCCAGCGCGATCCACGGATCGTATGTGGGCACTTCCGGGTGATTCTGCCAGACAAGATAGTCTTCGAGAAAGACCCCATCCCACCCCGAATCCTCGGCCAGCCGCGACAACTCAGCGAGCGTTTCTGGATCCCCCCACGTTCCGCCATTGGGAAGAGCAAGTGCATATTGCATAGCTATCTCCACCAGTACTTTTTAGTTGACGGCGTTCGGCGCTTTCCCGCCGCCGAGCACGGCGACGATGTTGGCGGCGGCGGTGAGGCTCATGCGCTCGCGGGTGCGGGTCGTGGCGCTGCCAATGTGGGGAGCGAGCACGACATGCTGATGCAGCGCCGGCAGGCCGGGATGGACGGCGGGCTCCTCCTCGTAGACGTCGAGCGCCGCGCCGGCAATGGCGCCCGATTCGAGGGCCGCCACGAGAGCAGCTTCGTCCACGATGGGGCCGCGCGCCGTGTTGATCAGGATGGCCGTGGGCTTCATCAGCGCGAGCTGCGCCGCGCCGATAAGATGGCGCGTTTCCGGCGTGAGCGGCAGGTGCAGGCTGACAAAGTCACTCTCGCGCAGCAGGGTGTCCAGATCGACGCGGCGGGCGCCCAGCTCCGCTTCGACCGCCGGGACGGGGCTGCGGCTGGTGTAGAGGATGGGCATGTTGAAGCCGAGAGCGGCGCGGCGGGCGACAGCGCTGCCGATGCGGCCCATGCCAGCGATCCCCAGCGTTTGCCCGCTCACGTCGAGGCCGAGGTGGGGCTGGAATAGCTCCCAGCCCTGATAACGGCCGGCGCGGGTATAAGCGTCGGCTTCGGGCAGGCGGCGCGCTGCCGCCAGCAGCAGCGCCATGGTCAGGTCGGCGGTCGCCTCGGTGAGCACGCCAGGGGTGTTGCTGACGACGATACCGCGCGCTGTCGCCGCCCCCACGTCTACGTTGTCGTAGCCCACCGCCACGTTGGCGACGATCTCCAGCGAGGGCGCGGCGTCCAGCAGGGCGGCGTCCACCCGGTCGGTGAGCAGGGGCATGAGGGCGCGGGCGCCCTGCAGGCGCGCCGCCAGCTCCGCGCGCGAAAGCGGCGTGTCGGCAGCGTTGTGATCGACTGTCAGCCCGGCGCGCTCAAACAGGTCGAGCACAGCGGGAAAGGTGCGGCGGGTAATAAGCACGTCGGGCATAATGTGAGGCTATCCAGGCGGCGGGGCGGTGGGCTGCCGGCCTGTTTCCTTCAGGTAGGCCTGGTACGCCTTCCAGCCGGGGCACCAGGTGGTGTGCCAGCGCCAAAGTCGGGCCATGAGGGAGCGGGGTCTGGCTTCGGCCT
>JAAYYY010000148.1 GCA_012515125.1 Chloroflexota bacterium | reverse complement strand
CGGGCCTGCCCACCGTCGTCGGCTGGCTGGGCCACGAGCACCAGTGGCGCGGCAGCACCGAGGAGACCGGCGTGCGCAAGCCCGACGTCGAGCTGATCTACACGAGCCGCGACTGGGAAGCGACTGTTGCCGCGCTCAATCGCTACGACGTCGCCTACATCTACGTCGGCCCGCGCGAGCTGGCGACCTACGGCAACATCGCCCGCGAGAAGTTTGACGGGCGGCTGGAAGTTGCCTTTGCCAATGACGCCGTTACGATCTATCGCTGGTTACCGGACAACGCCTGAGCTATGGAAAGGATTGCCCCACCCGTCGCCGCCTCTGAAGAGATCGCCAGCCGCCCGCTGCTGCGCGTGTCGGTTGCCCTGCTGCTCTTCCTGCTCATCCTGCTACTGGCAGTGGCGATGCGCTTCGTCCAGCTCGACGCCATCCCGCTGAATGAGGCCGAGGCGGAAGCGGCGCTGGCGACGTGGAACTACTGGCACGACCCGGACGCCGCCGGTGTGCCCCTGACCAGCCCTGCCTATTTTACGACGGCGACGCCCATCACCAGCCTGTTTGGAGCCACTAACGACATCATGCGTGGCGATGCCTTGACCCGTCTGGTTCCCGCCCTCGCCGGCCTTCTGGTCGCCGTCCTGCTCTGGTCGGCGCGGGACGCGCTGGGCCTCGCCGGCAGTCTGGTGGCGGCGTTCCTGCTGGCTGTATCGCCGATGGCGGCGCTCATTTCCCGCCAGGCCGGAGGCGACGCGCTGGCCTTGCTGGCGCTGGTCGCCCTGTTCGCCGGCGCGCTCCGTTTTCGCCTCGAAGGGAGCCCAATCTGGCCCGTCGTGGCGGCGGCTGCCTTGGGCTTTGGGCTGGCGACGAGCCCGCTCTTCTACTCGGGGATGCTCGCGCTGGTCGGCGCCTGGCTGGTGCAGCGCCGGAACAGTCCCGCTGGCAGCCACGACGGGGAGCGCCTCGACTGGCGGCACCTCGTCCTGATCGCCGCTGCCGTCTTCCTGGGCACGGCAACCTGCCTGCTCCTGCGGCCGGCCGGGCTAGGCGGGGCAGCGGCACAGCTTGGCGACTGGCTGGCGAGCTTTGCCCTGCCCACCGATGTACGCAGCTTCTTTGCCCCCGTGGCGCTTCTGGCCCGCTACGAGCTGGCGGCGGTGACCCTTGGCGCGGGCGCGCTGGTGTGGAGCCTCTGGCGTGCTTATCCGCTGCCGCGCTTCCTGGTCGCCTGGTATGCGGCGGCGCTCGTGCTCCTGCTCGCCCAGCCGGGCCAGACGGCTAACGTCGTTCTGGTCGCCCTGCCTGCCTACCTGCTGGTCGGCCAGTGGCTGCAGCAGGCCTTTCGCGATCCCCCCCGTGAGGCAACGTGGGGCCTCGTAGTTTTCCTGCTCGTCGCCGGAATCGCCGTCTATTTCAACGGCGTCCGTTTTGTGCGGCTGGTGGCGGCGCAGCAGGATGCCCTCGGCTTTGCCCTGCTCCTCGCCCTGATCCTGGCTATGGCTATCGTCACGGTGAACCTGGTTCACGGCTGGCATGCGCCAAGCGCTTTCCAGGGCACACTGCTCGCCCTGCTCGTGCTCCTCGGCGCTTATAGCTGGTCGACCGGCTGGTGGCTGACCCATCGCGCCGCCAACGATCCACGCGCCGGCCTCGGGCGGGCCACCGACGACGACGTGCGCCTGCTCGTAGAGATGCTGCACGAGATCTCCTACCAGACCGGCTCGGAGCAATACGATCTACCCCTGCTCTCCGCCGTCGATACGCCCGTCCTGCGCTGGTACCTGCGCCAGTTCAACGCCGTGCAGTTTGGCGAGACGGTACCCCCCGGCACGACGACGACGGCGCTGATCACCCGGCTTGACGGGCCCGCGCCATCTGTTGACGACTACTCCGGCCTCGACCTCGGCCTGCTGAATGTGGGCGTCGAGCGCGCCGAGCAGGCGCCCGCCTCAGCGGCTG
>JAAYYY010000147.1 GCA_012515125.1 Chloroflexota bacterium | reverse complement strand
TAGCGGTCACCTGATGGACCTGGTGGCTACCATTGGCCGGCTGGGCCTGGGCTACGAACCCGGGGGCCTGCTGCCGGGGTGGGCCTGGCAGCAGGCGGGGATGCTGGGGCTGGTGGCCGTCAAGGTGATCGGCGCCGCCCTGACTGGCTATGTCTTCTGGCGCCTGCGCGACTACCTGCTGAGCCTGGCGCTGGTGTGCATCCTGGCGGTGGTGCTCCTGTATGCCGGGTCGCTCAACTTGCTGGCGCTTCTGGAGGCGCTGGGGACCGGCTAGCGCTTTAGCTACTGAGCAGGGAGCTCATGAAGAAGGCGCCCTTGGCCATAAAGTAGATGCCAAAGCCGGGCAGCAGAAGCATGAGAGTGGCATTTCCGGCGGCGAACCCAAAGAACACCAGGAACAGGCCACCCAAGAGGAAGATCAGTCGGCTGAGCAAGGGGATAAGGCGCATCGCAGTTCGGCCCCCGTTCGTCGTTACTGCTGCAGTTATCGGCAGCACCGTTGTCCGGCTTTAGCAGCGAGCGTCCCGGCCTCGGATCGGGCAGGAGCAGAGGCGTTAGGTGAACCCATGAAGCTCTCAAAGGCACTCCCGTCGGCGGCGCTGACAGCGTCGCTTATTCTGGCGCTCGCGCTCGCCCTGAGCGCCCCAGTCACGGCGGCCCGGGCCCAAGCCCAGCGTACGTCCACCTCCGTCGCCGCGGCCACGGCCACGCCGGCACCGGAGGTGCACGTGGTGAAACGGGGCGAGACCTTGGGCCGGATCGCCGCTGCTTACGGCGTGACGGTAGCTCAACTGCTGGCGGCCAACGACATCAGCAATGCCAACCTCATCTACGTCGGGCAGCGACTGGTAGTTCCGGGCACGGTGGCAGCCACCACCACGACGGCGGCAGAGTCTACGGGGACGTCGGCGCCGCCGGGCTCGCCGACGCCGACGCGCCGACCCACCGCCAGTCCGACGCCGACGCTGCGCCCGATCCAGGCCACGCGGACCGCGCTCGCCCGCGCCCGGGCCGCCACGGCCACACCGTCGCCGACGCCGGCAGCCGCTGCCTCAGCCTGCGGCGCCACCCTGGAGCGGCTGCTGGCGGACCTGCAGGAGCGGGAGCTTCCCAGCGGCGCCACGGTTCTGGCTCCGGCCGACTGGACGGCGCGCGAGGTCGCCGGCCTGGATGGGTCGCTTCCTTACCTGTCGGACAAGCGGATGTCGGCCATCATCTACCTGGTTAGCCCGGGAGCAGGCTCGGTGTCCGATCGTCTGGACCTGGTGCCCAGGCTTGCCGGCGCGACGGGAGCGACCGAGCTACTGCGAGACATCGAGGCAGAGAGGGGCGTGCTCGTGTGGGATGCCCGGGTCGGAGCCGCTCACCGGCTGGTGGCCGGCTACGTCACGCGCGAGTACACAGCCGTGTTCATTGGCAGCACTGTCTTCTGCGCCTCCACCGCCAAGCACAGCCAGGCGGAGGCGGCATCGGTGGCCACGCTGCTGCAGACGGTGGCCCAGTCCTATCGTTCCGAGTCGTAGCGGGGTACCGGGCGGCGCCGGCGAACCCGCCACGCGACAGAGGGAGTGACGCGATGCGCATTGGTGCCAGGATACTCTCCGTCGTCCTTGTCGCTGCGGCCATATGGTCCTTTGCTCTCGTGCCTGCCGGGACCAGCCTGGCGGGTGCAGCTCTGGCCCAAGACGCCCCGGTTGCTCTGATGGCCGCGCCCGGCCTGGAGGCCCCGCCGGACGGCTCCGACTTCACCGGTAACCCGGACGACCCGGTACCGGGGCGGCTGCTACAGGCGCCGCTCGGCATACCCACCTTCGTGTGGGCCGACGTTGGCGCGAGCAAGTACGAGCTCGAGATCGCCAACACCCCTGCGTTTGGCGCCAGCGTGGTGCTGCGGCGCAGCGATCTTCAGTACCCGACCTACACCCCGACCGGATTCGACGAGCGCGGCTCCGGGCTGGGCC
>JAAYYY010000146.1 GCA_012515125.1 Chloroflexota bacterium | reverse complement strand
GCGCGCTACGTCCGTGGTGGTCAGGTAGCGGCGGGCCATAGGGGGATATTACCGCGCGCCGCGTGCCGGAGCTAAGCGTCTTGAAGCGGTAGGGCGTTTCGTCAGGCTGCCGGGTTTGGCGGCGCCAGTCTCTGGGGATGAAAGGGTGGCCTGCGCCAGCGGATCAGCAGCTCAAAGAGCAGGGCTACGGCGCAAACGACGACGAATAGCCAGAGACCCCATAAGCGCAGGGAGATGACCATGCCATACGCACCGTTTAGGAGGAAAGGCAGTCGGCCGCCAACTGGTACGGCAAACAGCATGATACCAAGGTGTACCCGCTGCCGGCGCGGTGAATCGCCGCGCACCAGCAGGAGCAGACTGCTGACGAGCGGCAGGAGCATCAGGGCATAGATCGCCGCGACGGGAAGGATGCGCCCCAGGACGACGAAGCCGTCGGAAAACAGCTCTGCAACCGCACTAGCCGCCATCAGGGGCATCCAGGCCAGCATCGCCAGCCCCGATACGAGGTCGGCGCATCTGTCCTCGGCAATCAACACATAGCGCTCGTCGCACCATTCGGCCGGCGGCACGCCGTCCAGGGTGTAGGTCCACGGGCCGAGAATTGCGAGGATCCAGAGCAGCAGCAAGGCGAGCCGGATGGATTTTCTGGGCGGCGTGGTTGCCAGCCATGAAGCGTCAGCCGAACGAGAAGCGGATGCCCGGCCGGTATCCTTCGGCTCCTGATCGCCTGCGCCATAACTGTTTCCGCAGCAAAGGAGCCAGATGATGACGAGGCCGGTGTTGATCGCCGGCAGCAGAGCCAGGGTAAGGGAGTCGACGAAGTCGAAGCGGCCGCCGGTTATCAGGCGGATGGCGGCAAAGGCAATGACGTTGGCGAGGACGAGCCAGCCGGCTCGCCTTACGTCGTGACGCAGCGCCAGCCACTGCGCGATACTGACGCACAGACCCAGGAGGGGAAGGATCAGCTCCAGTTGCCACTCTTGTGGGAGCGTCTGGGGATAACGCCGCCCGAGGATGGCGAGCAGGTAGATAGCGGCGAAGCCGCCGAGCCAGCCGGCTGCCGTTGCCAGAAGCCAGCGCCCGGCGCGCGGCAGGTAGCGCCGCAAAATAGCCCATTGCACGCCGCCCAGAAACAAGGCAAAGGCGGGAAAGAACAGGTAGGTCGCGACGACGTCTTGCGTGGGCGTGACCCGCCCTCAATGCATCATCGTCTGGCCAATAACCGCTTCGGCCACCCATATGCCGCCAAAGGTGATCGCCCACGCCGCCGGGATGGCGAGCGTGCTGAGGAAAACCCAGGCGATCCAGGCGCGCCAGCCGGGCCGGCGAGAGCCGGGATTAACCGGGACAGCGCGGCGTGCCGCGACGACGTTCCGCGGGAAGCCCAGCAGCTCGCGCCAGGCGACGCCCAGGACCGCGCCCGTGCCCGCCGCCTCCGCCGCTTCCAGGCTGGCCCGGAAGACGGCGACCATCTCGGCGCCAAAGGTCTGGCGGAAGGCCGCCGGGTAGAGGCGCAGCAGCAGCGCGTAGAGCGCCACCAGAGAGCTCACCAGCGAGCGGTTCCCGTGCCTCATAAACGCTTCCCCTCCAGCCGCAGCTCCGCAATGCCTGCCAGCGAGCGCAGGCGGGCGGTCTCCGCTTCCAGCAGGTTGCGCCCGAACGGCGTCAGCCGGTATGCCTTGCGCTCCCGGCCCTCCGGCTCCGGCTCCTCCAGCCGCTCCAGCCAGCCGGCGTCGAGCATGCGCTTGAGTGCGCCGTAGAGCGTGCCCGTGCTGAGCACGACCCGGCCGTCGCTCAGCGCCTCCACCTCCTTGAGGATGGCGTAGCCGTGCTGCGGCCCCTGGGCCAGACTGAGCAGAATGAAAAAGGTCGCTTCCGTGAGTGGGAGCTGTTCCTGGATGTCGGGCATTCCTTTCACCTGATATGTCGCCAGACGACATGTAGCCTGGCGACATAGTAAAACAACCGGCGAAGAAATGTAAGAGGCAAATTAATGGACACCGCCGGCCTGACGATCTTTCCGATGGCCGGCAACTCCTCACCGTGGTCGGCGTTGAGGGCGAGTGAGCCCCTTTCGACTTACGGCTCGATCTCGGTGACCGTATCCAGCCGGCGGCTGGCGGAGCGCGCGGCGAGCATCAGACCACTGATCAGGAGGAACGCCGTGAACGCCTGCAGCGGGATGGTGATGAAGCCCAGGTAGTTGACGTAGCGTCCGCTGCAGGGCACGCCCACGCGACACGCCGCGCTTTCGCCGCCCCACAGGCCGAGCTGCACCGAATAGTGGTAGGCGGAGACGAGAATACCCAGCAGGGCGAGGGGCAGGACGTAGGTCGCCAGCCCCGGATCGCGCCGGACGAGGCCGACCAGGAGGATGGCGACCAGTGGGTACATGAGAATGCGCTGGTACCAGCAGAGCGTGCAGGGGATGAAGCCGCGCACCTC
>JAAYYY010000145.1 GCA_012515125.1 Chloroflexota bacterium | reverse complement strand
TCATCACCCGGCCCGACACACCCCTACCCTGGATCAATTACCTCGGCAATCAGGATTACTTTGGCCTGATTTCCAATACAGCCGGCGGCTACAGCTTCTATCGCGACGCGCGCCTGCGCCGCCTGACGCGCTACCGTTATAACAACGTCCCCACGGATACAGGAGGGCGCTATCTCTACCTGCGTGACGACGAGACAGGCCTCTTCTGGTCCCCCACCTGGCAGCCAACCCGCCAGTCGCTGGACGAATACGAATGCCGCCACGGCATTGGCTACACGAATATTCACTCCAGTTACGCCGGTATCCGCGCCGCCATCACCTATTTCGTGCCCCTCGACGAAACGCTGGAAATCTGGCGGCTGTCGCTGACCAACCTCTCGTCCCGGCCGCGCACCCTCTCTCTCTTCTCCGCGCTCGAATTTGCCCTGTGGGACGCCTGGGATGATGCGACCAATTACCAGCGCAACTTCAACATCGGCGAGGTCGAGGTAGAAGATGGCGTCATCTACCACAAGACGGAGTATCGCGAGCGGCGCGACCACTTCGCCTACTTCGCCTGCTCCCACCCCCTCGCCGGCTTCGATACGCAGCGCGAAGCGTTCCTCGGCCCCTATCGAGGTTGGGATAACCCGCAGGTCGTGGAGGCAGGCCGGGCAACAAATACAATCGCTCACGGCTGGGCGCCAATCGGCTGCCATCACGTCCGGCTGCAGTTGGAAGCAGGGGCTACCGAGGAAGTTATCTTCATCCTCGGCTACCAGGAGAATCCACGCGAGGAGAAGTTCGATCCGCCGGAGTCGAGCTGCGTGAACAAGCGCCGCGTGCGGGCGCGCCTCGCCTACTACCTGCAGCCGGGCCACGTCGACGCTGCTCTGGTGGAGCTGGCCGCTTACTGGGACGGCCTGCTCCGCCGCTTCACCGTGGAGACGCCGGACCCGGACACGAACCGGATGGTCAACATCTGGAATGCCTACCAGTGCATGGTCACGTTCAACCTGTCGCGTTCGGCCTCCTTCTACGAATCAGGCGTGGGCCGCGGTATGGGCTTCCGGGATAGCAGCCAGGATCTGCTTGGCTTCGTGCATATGGTGCCGGAGCGGGCCAGGCAGCGCCTCCTCGACCTCGCCGCGACCCAGCTGGAGGACGGCGGCGCCTACCACCAGTACCAGCCCCTGACCAGGCGCGGCAACGATGCGGTCGGCGGCAACTTCAACGACGATCCGCTCTGGCTCGTCCTCGCGGTTGTCGCTTATCTCAAGGAGACCGCCGACTACGCCGTGCTCGAGGAGCCTGTTCCTTTCGACAACAAGCCGGGCAGCGAAGTTCCCCTATACGAACATCTGCGCCGTTCGATCGACTATACGTTGAACAATCGCGGCCCGCACGGCCTACCCCTCATCGGCCGGGCTGACTGGAACGACTGCCTGAACCTCAACACTTTTTCGGCCGAGCCTGGCCAGTCGTTCCAGACGGCAACAACGCGTGACGGCAAAGTCGCCGAGTCCGTTTTCATCGCCGGTATGTTCGTCCTCGCTGCCCAGGAGATGGCCGCATTGGCCGGCCGGCTGGGGCGCGCCGAGGAGGCAGCCTGCTATCGTCAATGGGCCGGCGACATGGCGGCGGCAGTTGCCGAGCACGGCTGGGACGGCGCCTGGTTCCTGCGGGCCTACGACGCGTTCGGCCGGCCGGTCGGCTCCCACACCAACGAGGAAGGGCAGATCTATGTCGAGCCGCAGGGCTTTTGTGTGATGGCTGGGTTAGGCCGCGAAGATGGTCGGGCCGGACAGGCGCTGGATTCGGTGCGCGAGCGCCTAGCTACCGAGCACGGCATTCTACTGCACCAGCCGGCCTACACCCGCTACCGCCTGCACCTCGGCGAGATCTCGTCCTACCCGCCCGGATACAAGGAGAACGCCAGCGTCTTTTGCCATACCAACCCGTGGATCATGATCGCCGAAGCCCAGCTCGGCCATGGTGACCAGGCCTATGATTACTACCGGCGCATCAACCCCTCGGCGCGTGAGCGGCTGAGCGAGATCCATCGCTGCGAGCCCTACGTCTATGCCCAGACGATCGCCGGCCGGGATGCGCCGACCTACGGCGAGGCGAAAAACTCCTGGCTTACGGGCACGGCGGCCTGGAACTACGTCGCCATCACACAATGGATCCTGGGCATCCGCCCTACCTATGATGGCCTGGAAATCGCCCCTGTCTTCCCTCGCTGGTGGGAGGGCTTCCGGGCCACGCGCACCTTCCGCGGCGTCATTTACGAGATTGAGGTCCGGCGCGCCGGGCCGGGAAACGAGGTCGCTCTGTTGGTCGATGGGCAGCCGGTCGATGGCGCCGTCGTCCCCCTGCCCCCACCCGGCACGACGCGCGTGGCAGTACAGGTCACCGCGAGCTAGACTACCCCGAAAGACGGAGCGCAACATGCAATACGGCTATTTCGATCAGGAACGTTGCGAATACGTCATCACCAATCCGCGCACGCCTGTGCCGTGGATCAACTACATCGGCAGCCTGCAGTTCGGCGGCTTCGTCGATCACACGGGAGGAATGTTGATCTGCCGGCAGGACCCGGCGCTCAATCGCATCACCCGCTACGTCGGCGTGTTGCCGGCCTCCAGCTTCAAGGGCAGCACCCTTTACCTGCGCCTGCACACGCCGGAAGGCTACCGGCTTCTCTCCCCGTTTTTTGTGCCCACGCTCGGCCCCGTCGATCACTACGCCTGCCACGTCGGCCTGGGTTACTCCCGGTTCGTGGCCCGTTTCACCCGTGGCTCCGCCATCCTGGAGACAGAGGTGACAGTCTTTGTCCCGCCGGAGGCGACGTGTGTCCTGCAGGTTATCCGGGTCACCAATAGCGGCGCCGGGCCCGTCACCGTAGACGCCATCCCGGTGTTCGAGTACACCCACCCCGACGCCCTCAAGCAGTACACCAACAACGATTGGGTGCCCCAGACGATGCAGAGCCGCGCCGTCTGGCAGGAGGGCGGACGGCGCGTGCTGCTGCAATACCCGTTCATGTTCCGCGATACCCGCGTCAACTACGTGACCAGCAACTGGCCGGTCGCCTCGTTTACCAGCAGCCGGCGCTCCTTCCTGGGCGACAACGAGTACGGCACCTGGGCCGAGCCGCTGAGCCTGCAGCAGCCACAGCTCGATAACGTCGAGGCCAACCGGGGCGACAACGTCGCCGCGCTGCTCCACGAGCTGGGCGCGCTCCAGCCTGGTGGGAGCGCTCTCATTATCGTTCAGCTCGGCCAGGCCGCCAGCCTGCAGGAGGCACAGCCCGCCATTGACCATTGGCGCGTGCCCGAAAACGTTACCGACGCGCTGGCGGAGATGGCCGCCCACTGGGCAGAAACGCTGCAGCGCTGCCAGGTGGAGGCGCCGGACGAGGGCATGAACCAGATGCTCAACGTCCACAATCCGCGACAGTGTCTGGTGACAGCCGACTGGTCGCGCTACCTCTCCCTCTACCAGACGGGCTACGGCGCGCGTGGTATCGGCGTGCGTGACAGCTCGCAGGACGTGATGGGTATCCTCGCCCTGCGCCCGGAAAAGGGCAAGGCGCTCTTACGGCAGCTGTTGCAGATGCAGAAGCGGGATGGCTCGGCGATGCACCAGTTTAACCCGCTGACCATGGTCGGCAGCGCCGGCGACTCGTTGGAGGTGGCGGAGGGGCCGCACTATTACAGCGACGACCACCTCTGGCTTGTCCTCGCCGTCACCGCTTATCTCAAGGAGACGGGTGATTTCGCCTTCCTCGACGAGTCTATCCCCTTCTATGATCGCGACCGGGAGGAGCGGCCCCTTGAATCGGGGAGTGTGGCCGAACACCTGCGGCGCGCGCTGGCCTTCACCAGCAGCGACACCGGGGCGCACGGCCTGCCGCTCCTGGGCTTTGCCGACTGGAACGACACGGTCAACCTGCGCGCGGGCGCCGAGTCGCTCTTCACGGCCAATCTCTACGGCCGCGCCCTGCTGGAGATGATTGCCCTGGTGAGGCATCTGGGCGACGCGGAAGCCGCGCACGCCTACCGGCAGGATTACGAGACGATGGCGGCGCGGGTCAATCAGGTCGCCTGGGATGGCGGCTGGTATCTGCGCTACTTCGACCACGACGGCGCGCCGCTCGGCTCGGCGAGCAATACGCAGGGCAAGGTCTGGGCCAACGCCCAGTCCTGGCCCGTCCTCTCCGGCTTTGCGCCGCCGGAGCGCGCCCGCGCCGCGCTCGACGCCGTCTACCAGCACCTGAACACGGCCCACGGCATCAAGCTGAGCACGCCCGGCTATAATGGCTTTGACCCCGCGAAGGGAGGCGTAACCACCTACCCGCCCGGCACTAAAGAAAATGGCGGTATCTTCCTGCACGCCAACCCCTGGGTGATTATAGCCGAGACGATGCTGGGCAATGGCGAGCGCGCCTTCCGCTACTACGACCAGATCAACCCGGCGGCGAAGAACGACAGCATCGACGTCTTCGAGTGCGAGCCTTACGTCTATCCCCAGAACATTCTCGGCGACGAGCATCCGCAATTCGGCCTCGCCCGCAATAGCTGGCTTACCGGGACCGCTTCCTGGGCCTATCAGGCCGCCGTACAGTGGATTCTCGGCGTGCGCCCGGAATACGCGGGGCTGCGCGTTGACCCCTGTATCCCGGCCGCGTGGCCCGGCTTCCGGATCAGCCGCCTCTACCGGGGCGCCCGCTATCATATCGAGGTGCGCAACCCGCACGGTGTTAACAAGGGCGTTGCCAGCGTCACGTTCGACGGCCGGCCGCTGCCGGACAACCTGCTGCCTGTCGCCGGCGATGGGCAAACGCACACAGTCGTCGTTACCATGGGACCCACCAATGAATGATTTTTACGGGCTGCCCGCTGACTCCCTGACCAGCGACTTTCTACGGGTGGACTACCTGACGACGGCCGGGCCGCGCCTCGTCCGTCTTTTTCTGGCCGGCAGCGAGGAAAACCTGTTGGCCGAGCTGCCGGAGGCCGGCTGGGAGACGACTTACGGCCACTTCTACCTGCGAGGCGGACACCGCCTCTGGGCAGCGCCGGAAGCGCCGGATCGCAGCGACTATCCGGACAACGAGGGAGTGACGGTGACGGCGACGGCCGGCAGCGTGCAGATTGCCGGCCCTGTGGAAGCCGCGACCGGGCTGCGCAAAGTTCTGGTAGTTACGCTGGCGCCCGATGCCGCCGCGCTGACCCTCGAGCACCGGCTGGAAAACCACGGTCTCTGGCCGATTGAGACTGCGCCGTGGGCCATCACCCAGCTTCCCCACGGCGGCGAAGCCTACCTGCCCTTCCCTCAGGAGCCCGTCGATGCCGCCGGGCTCCTCCCCAATCGCTCCGTCGCCCTCTGGTCGTACGTCAGCTGGCATGACCCTCGACTGCAGCTTGACGATGACCTGCTGTGCGTGCGCGGGCTGGCCATTCCATCCATCTTCAAGATCGGCACGCTCACCCGCACCGGCCGGATTGCCTATTTGCGCAACGGCGTGCTCCTGCTGCGTGAATTCGATCCCCAGCCCGACGCGGCCCACCCCGATTACAACTGCAACGCCGAGATTTACGCCAACGAGCAATTCCTGGAGCTGGAGGCGCTCGGCCCGCTGCGCTCCCTGCCCCCCGGAAGAGCCGCCGTGCACGTCGAGCGATGGCAGCTCCTCCAGGGGGAGTTTGATCGGGAGCGCATTCGGGGTCTCCTGGACCCCGCTTTCAGCCCCTAACGCTTCTTATCCACCTGCTTATTCAGGTCTGCGAGCAGTTTCTCTGCCTTGTCCTCCGTCAAACCAAGCTGTTTGGCCTGCGGCAGCGCCAGCAGCATCTTCAGCGACATGCCTTTGGCCATGGCCACGATGGGGCTGTCGGAAGCGCCCGGCAGATACTTGTCCAGGACGGCTGCGGCTTGCGGCTCGTCGAGGATCTCGCCCAGGGTCGTATCGAGTGTGAATTCCATGTCTTTATTCCTTATGTGTGGTTGTTCACTTAACAGAATCAGGTAGCCGGTTGGGCGACTACCACCTCGTCGTCACCCCCCTCCATACGACCGGCCGTTCCCTGGAATAGCTCCCATCCCTGGGTCAGCACGACCACCTGTATCACCAGCAACCAGACCAGAAAAACGGTGATCCCGATTGCGGCGCCGTCCACAATTCTCGGCAGGTTGCCCTGGAGATCGGTGAGAATCGGGGACAGGTTACCCATCGACGTCTGCGACTGCCTGACCATTTCCTGATACTCTCCCAGGCTCGCGGCGATGAACTCCACGTCGCCGGACATTGTCCCCAGGCTGGTCTGGATGGTCCCCAGGTTGTTGTCGGCCCGGTCCAGGTCGGCGGAGATATCGATAAACATCTCGGGGAGACTATCCAGGTTTTCGGCGATTTTGCCCAGCGACTGATCCAGAGGCACCTCGGGATCGTAGAACTCGGTTGGCACCTCGACAAAACCGCTGAGCAGCGGCACCGCGCCCATCGCCAGCTGGAACGTCTGCAGCGAGCGAACGCTGCTGTCGAGCACGACGGCAGCCTCCTGGGCAGCGCGCAGGGAGTCGTTCGCCGCCTCCAGAATCCCAGGCAGGTTCGTGCTCATCATGACGTTGACCTGGTCCAGGGCCGGCGCTGTCTCGTCTACCGAGGCGGCTGTGGACGATAACATCACGGAGAGCGCTTCCAGACTGCTCACCGTCGCCCCCAGCGCCTCCTCCGTCACAACCATCACCTCCTGGCTGGTCGTGATACTGCCCTGCAGGGTGTCAATGGTCGAGGTAGCGTAGCCGACGACAGACGGTTTGACCGTCCACACGCCGATCAGCCCTGCCACCGCCAGCAGGATACCGATAATCCCGGCCAACATCACCAGAATACCGAGAACGCGACGCAGAATGGACATCGGTCCCTCCTTTAGGTTCTCCTCAACACGGTAAACCTATTATAGACGCGTTGCTGAGGAAGTACGAAAAGGGGCAACGCGAATAGTTCGGCGACGTTTGCTGCCGGGAAAAGAACCGGCGCCTGCCCCGTCGGCAAGCAGGCGCCGATTGCTTAACGGACTAAGGTGGCACAGGCCAGCCTTACCTCAACCCCTGGAAGCGCCATACACGAGCCTATTCGCCTCCCGGCGTCACTTCGACGTCCTGTTTCACGTAGCCGCTCCCTGTCGTATCCAGGTCGCCGATTTCCGCCAGGGCTGCTTCTGCCAGGTCGGTGCGCAGCGCGGCTTCGTCCGGCTGCTCCTGGAGGACGCCAAAATCGAGAGAGATGTTCACGGTCTGCTCGTAGAGCGCCGGGTCCATCACGCCGATGCCTTGCGGCGACGGCCAGATCAACGCGTTGATCTCGTTGAGCATCCAGCGCATATGCCCTTCGCCAAGCGTCGGGCCGGCGTCGAGGACAATCTGCACGCAGCCGTCAAAGTTGTCGCGGCACCAGATCCAGCCGCGGAATGAGGCTTCGAGGAAGCGCCGCGCAATATCCTCACTCCCCTCCTCCGCCAGCCAGCTTTCGCGCACGAAGATGTGGTCCTGCAGCATCGCCGTGCCCACCTCGTTGTAGTCGAAGATTGTGAAATCCTCCGGCTGGTAGAGTTCGCCGGTCTCCGGGTTGGTCGCCTCCAGGAGCTGGGCGTACTCGTTGTAGACTTCGGCCTGGGCCACGTCGATCTCCCGGTTGAGCAGCAGGGACATATCAAACGGCTGCTGCACTATGGTCACCTGACCGGGATCGTCCGGGTCGATGCCGGCCTGGCGCAGGGCGGCGAACACTTCCCATTCGTTGCCAAAGCCCCAGGTGCCCACACGCGTGCCAGCCCAGTCGTCCACAGAGGTGATCCCCGAGTCGGCCCAGGCGATTTGCATCGTGCCGCTGCGCTGGAAGATCTGGGCGATGTTCACCAGATCGGCCCCCTGCTCCCGCGAGGCGAGCATTTTGGGCACCCAGGCGATACCAAATTCGGCGTCGCCCGCCGCCACGACCTGCTGCGGCACAATCTCCACCGCGCCTTCGAGGATGGTCACCTCCAGGCACTCGTCTGCGTAAAAGCCGTTCTCCTGCGCCGCATAATAACCGGCGAACTGGGACTGGGCGACCCACTGTAATTGCAGCCGGACGGGCGCCATTTCGGCGCAGCTTTCCTCCCCTCCGGCAGCTTCCTCTTCTTCGGCGTCGGCTGCCGGCTCCTCGTCGGCGCCGGCGTTGTTGCCGGTCCCGGCATTCGCGGCATCATTTGCCGCCGGCTGCCCGCCGCAGGCGACCAGTGCCAGAGCGAGAAGCACAACCATCAGGACGAACCACCGCAAACCTTTCATCTTCTTTTCCTCCACAACTACCTATTCAAACACGGACCGACTCGTTACCAGGAACCTTAATCATGGCTCCGCACCGAGCTGTGCCAGGGAATAGCCAGGCGCTCTGCGAGGAGGACGGCAAGGTAAAAGGTGATGCCCACGATTGAGGCGACGATGATCGCCGACCAGGCGTTGGCGAAGCGAAACTGGGCTGCTTCCTGGGTGATGAAGATGCCCAGCGCGCTGCGGCTGCCGCCGAAATACTCACTGACGACGGCGCCAATCATACTCAACGTGGCGGCGACCTTAAACGCATTGAACATGTAGGGCAGGGCGTTGGGAACTCGCAGCTTCAAAAGCACCTGCAGCTCGCTGGCGGCGTTGGCCCGCATCAGCTCCAGCGCCGCCGGGTCCACCAGCGTCAGCCCTCGTACTGTGTTGATCATCATTGGGAAAAAGACGATGACCGCGACAATCAACATCTTGGAGAGCGGGTTGTCCACGCCAAACCAGTTGTTGACGATCGGCGCGAAGGCGATGATCGGCACCGAGTTGGCGGCGATGGCAAAGGGCATCAGCGTCTGGCTCATCGTGCTCCAGCGCGCCGTGGCAAAGGCGACGACGATGCCTGCCGTGCAGCCGATGAGGAAGCCGCCCAGCGCTTCCTTCGTCGTGAACCAGCCCACGAACAGCAGCCGGTCGAGGTTCTGGGCAAAGGCGGCGGCAATAACCGACGGCGCCGGCAGGAGGAACTGCTGGACGTCGAACAGCCGGATAGCCAGCTCCCAGAGGAACAGCACGGCGACAAAAAGGACCAGGGCGGGGGCGAACCGGCGGATGCGCGTCACGAGCTGTACCCCTGGGCGCGGCGCAACCATTCACGAACTTCCCGCTCCACCTCGAAGTAGGCGGCCTCGGCGCGGGTGTGCTCGCCGCGCGGCACCGGCAGATTGACCTCCACGACGTGCATAATCTCGCCGGGCCGCGCCGACATAACCAGAATGCGCGTGGAAAGAAAGACCGCCTCGGGAATGCTGTGCGTCACGAAGAGCACCGTCGTGCCCGTCTGCCGCCAGATGTTGTGTAGCTCCATGTTCATGCGTTCGCGCGTCATCTCGTC
>JAAYYY010000144.1 GCA_012515125.1 Chloroflexota bacterium | reverse complement strand
CGCGCCAGCCCGGCTGCGGCTGCACCAGATCGAGCAGCCGCACCAGATGGGCCGGGTCGGCGTGGATGGCGCTCGTGGCGTAGGCATCGGCCTTATCGCCGAACTGGGCCTGAACGCGGCTGCGGATAGCCCGCTCCTGCTCAGACGACATTGTATTCCTCGACGAGGCGCCCCTCGGCAAAGCGGGAATAGGCCAGCTCGGAGATGTCCAGCGTCGTGGCCTCGCCGTCGAGGATGATCTCGGCCAGGAGCAGGCCGGCGATGGGGCCGTGCATGAAGCCGTGGCCCGAAAAGCCGGCGACGACGTACAGCCCCTCGACCTCAGGCACGGCGCCGATGATCGGATGCGCGTCGGGCGTCACCTCGTAGAGGCCGGCCCAGTGGGACTGCAGCCCGGCGCGCTCCAGGATGGGCAGCCGCTCGATGGCCTTCTCCAGATGCACCAGCTCCCAATCGGGGTCCACGCTCTCGTCGAAGCCAGCAGGCTCGTCGGGGTTGGACATGCCGGTGAGCAGCCCTTCCCCCTCGCGGTGGAAATAGAGGCTCTGGGCAAAATCGATGACAAAGGGGAAGTCGGCGGGCAGGCTGGGAATGGGCGTCGTGGTGACGATCTGCCGGCGCACGGGGACGATGGGCAGCGCCACGCCCGCCAGCTCGCCCACAACGCCCGCCCAGGGGCCGGCGGCGTTGACGACGGCGTCGCAGGCGATGCGCCCGTGAGGCGTCTCCACCCCGGCGATGCGCCCGCCTTCCACGGCGATGCCGGTGACGGGCGTATCGGTGAAAGCGCGCACGCCCAGCCGCTGCCCGGCGCGGATGTAGCCGGCGACCACGCCGTTGGGGTCGGCGAGGCCGTCGCCGGGGTTGAAGGTGCCGGCGAGCACGTCGTCCGCGCGCAGCAGGGGCACGCGCCGCCGCACCTCGTCGCCACTCAGCCACTCGGTCTGCACGCCGAGGGAGTGCTGCATGGCGACGTTGTGGCGGAACTTTGCCACGTCTTCCTCGGTGGTCAGCAGGAAGAGGTAGCCCGGCCAGCGCAGGTCGATGGCCTGGTCTGTCTCCTCCTCAAAGCGCCGGAGCATAGGCAGGCTGAGCTGGCTGAGACGGACGTTGATCGCGGTACTGAACTGGTAGCGGATGCCGCCGGCGCACTTGCCGGTGGCGCCCTGGCCAAAGAAGGGCTGCATCTCCAGGAGGACGACGTCGCGCTCGCCACGGAGCGCGAGGTGGTAGGCGACGCTGGCGCCCATCACGCCGCCGCCGATGACGACGACGCTGGCCCGCTGCGGCAGGTCTGGCATGGTGGTTCTCCTCTTCCGGGTTTGAACTGTGATTCGTCTGATTGTTTGATGGACTATGATTTGCTGCCAGCTCTAGGGCGGGTTTCCAACCCGCCGCCGGGGTCTGACAGTGTCAGGTTGCTTGGCCATTGACTATTTGTTGGGCATCTGCCGGTAGGGGCGGGGCAGGCCGGCAACCATCGTGCTGGAAACGAACCTCCGTCACCCCGGCCTGCCCCGCCCACTTGCCGCGACGCGGGGCTGGCAGGCCGGGACGGCGATGGTCGTGTCAATGGCGAGCTTCTTCCGGCCTGCCGGCCCCCTACGCAATGCCCATCTATTCGGTAATCTCCGATCAACCTGACCCACTGCCTTCCCTGACGCTAACAATCATAGTCAATCAATAAATCAAACGAATCACAGTTCAAAATATACGCCATCACGCCAATCAATCAAATCACAGCCCCGACGCTCACCGGCGCAGCCAGGCAATAAAGCCGCAATCGTCCTGCGTCTCG
>JAAYYY010000143.1 GCA_012515125.1 Chloroflexota bacterium | reverse complement strand
GGCTCGCGCACGACAACCACGGGCGAGGTCGCGCCGCGCATGACCTTTTCGGAGACGCTGCCCAGCGTCCAGCGAGTCAGGCCGGAATAGCCGCGCGTGGTCATGACGATGGCGTCGGCGCCGAGCCGGGCGGCCTGGTCCACGATGACGCCGGCCGGGTCGCCAGTGATGACTTCGTGGCGGAAGGTGACCCCTTCGCGCTCGCAGCGCCGGCTGATGCTGGCGAGATAGGCCAGGGCCTGCTCGCGCGAGAAGTGGTTGGCCTGGTCGGGGTAGAGCCACATGTAGCCGCCGTAGCTGGCGCGGCTGACGGGGTGCAGCGCGGGTACGGTCAGCAGGATCATCTCGCCGCCAGTGGCGGGCAACAGGCTGGCGGCTACAGGCAGCGCACGTTCGGCCAGCTCGGAACCGTCGAGCGGAACCAGCAGTTTATGGAACATGGTATCCTCCTCCAACAACCTCAATTGTTGCCGTGGCGACGCCACGGCCCGCCCGGTCAATCCCGCTTGCGCTCAGGATCAATAGTCGTCGTCACAGTAAGCTCTGTCCTCCCAGCGCAGCTCCAGCGGCCGGGCAGACACGACCCGGAGGGAGGCGCCGCATTCGGGACAACATTCCCAGCTATCGGGCCCTGGAAGGCGCTCGAAGGTGAGCCGGGCCTGACAGCGGGGACAACGGGCAGTGGTGACTTTCTGGATCTGTTCCGCCATACTGTCAATCCTCCACGTCTGTGGTCAGCTATCTTCATTATGCCAGAAAAATGGGGCGGGGGGAACAGGGGGAAGAGCGATAAGCCATAAGCTTACAGCTTTGTTATAATGCTCCTCGAGCCAGTTACCTCACCCGGCGGGGGTGACTGGGGTTGGTTGGAGCAGCCGGGGACGCGCTCGCGGGAGCGCCCACATAGGAGCTTACCATCATGAATCGGGGTCGCGCATGTCGTCTTGCCTCTGTCGCGTTCGTCCTCGTTGCCCTGGTCGTGATCAGCGCCGCCGTTGCCGGCGCTGTCGAGCGGCCGCCTGTGGCGCCTCTGGCGCCGGCCGGAAGCCCCGGCAGTTATTTCCAGCGCACTACGCTGCAGGATTACGCCCGCTTTGGCTCTCTTGGACACGCCGCGAGCGACTTCGCGCGCGGTCGTGTCTACCTGCCGGCAGCGATGGGCGTGTTCATCGTCGATATGGATTCGGCCGCCCGAATCGGGCAGCTGGGTGCGTCGGCGCACTATGGCGACGTCGCCCTGAACCCCGACGGCAGCCGGGCGTTCGTCCACCGCTATGGTTATGACAGTGTGACCGTCTACAATACGAGCACGCAGGCGCAGATCGCCAGCTACGGCGTGGGGTATAGCCTGCGCAGTATGGTCGCCAGCGGCCGGGGCCGGCTGTACGCCAGCCAGAATACCTTCTCTCCGTACCAGGCTTACGTCTATGATGCCGCTACGGGCGCCGAGCTGGCCAAGATTCCGCAGCCGGGTGGCGTGGAGCGCACTGGCGCCTTCCTGGCCGCGCACGGCGACCGCCTGTACACGGCGCTGAATGATGAAGGCGACAGCGACTTCATGACGCTCGCGGTCTACGATATCTCCGGGGTGACGCCCGTGATGGTGGACAGCGAACGTTATGCGGGCCGCATTGCCGACCTGCAGGTGTCGCCGGATGGCCGCTTCCTGGTGACGCTGGGGGGAGATTACGGCGGCGTGGACCAGTATGCCACAGCCGATCTCAGCCACATGGCGTTCCTCGACCCGCGCGCCGATGGCGCGACTGTGTCGGCCTACATCGACATCGGCATATCCGGCGATAGCCGCCTGATCCACCTGGTAACCTATCCGGTTAACGGCCCCGGCGTCCCGGCGAACCAGGTACACAGCTATGACAGTGATAGCCACGAGCTGGAACGCCGGCTGGACAACTACGACCATAACGTCGAGTGCTTCACGCCATTGAAGGGCGAGCAGTTCCTCATGGCCGCCTCCAGCACACTCCACTTCTATGCGCCGCTGAATGGGCGCGCAATGCTGCCCAACCTGACCTACAACTACTGCCGCAGCTACTTCTCCGACGATTTTAGCAATCCCCGCAGTGGATGGCCTGTGAGCGACAGCGACGCCGTGCGCTACGCCTACGAGAACGGCCAGTACCGCATCCTTTTCCACGACAAGGAAATCTGGAGCGGCCTCACCCGGGGCGACGTCTGGAACGACAGCCGGCTGTTGGGCATCGAGGGCCACATCTTCGACGGCAGCGGCTGGTGGGGGCTGATCTTCTTCATTAAAGATGATTGGAGCCACTTCTACACCGTGGAAATCAATCCCCACCTGCAAATGTACATCTCGACCGAGTATAGCGACGCGACCGGCTGGACCCTGCTCCATTATGGCGAGAGTGCGGCCATCCGGCCCGGCGGCGCCTGGAACCGGCTGGAGGTGAAAGAAATCGACGACGTGACCTTCGGCGTGACGGTGAACGGCGCGTACCTTGGGCACACGTTCCCGGAAGGGGTTGGCCTCATGGGCCTCACCGCCTCGTCGCTGGAGCGCGACACCGACTTCCGCTTCGACAACTACGTCTTCTCCGCGAAGAATTGCCCCATTCCCGGCGAGACGCCGAGCGCGCAATCGGTTGAGCCGCCGGTGGAGATGAGCCGGCCGCC
>JAAYYY010000142.1 GCA_012515125.1 Chloroflexota bacterium | reverse complement strand
TCACCGAAAGCGAGTTGCCCGTCACGTCACGCCGGAAGCGGTCGGCAACCGATTCTGTTTCCAGCGCCGCCTCGATCTCGCCCAGCTCAGAAGTAGCCGCGGGTGGCTCGTCTTCGGCGGCGGCGACGGCGGCTGCAGTGGGTGTCGCCGTATCCACAGGCGCCGTTTCTTCCACGGTGGCCGGTGGCGCGGTAGCCGCTGCGGTTGGCTCGACGGCTTCCTCTTTGGCCGGTATGACCTCGGCCAGACCGGGAATGGCCGGCCAATCGACGCCGCCCGCTGCCAGATGCTGCTCGATCAGGCCGGGGAATTGCTGCGGGATTTCGCCGGAGCCGACGAGCACGCTCTCGCCGACGATCAGGGTGGGCACACCTCGCCGCTCCGGCGGGATCTCGAAGTGGGTGATGGCGGCCTGATAGAGCGCCTGGCCGTCGGGGTGGGACGTGTTAATGCCCAGCACGTCAAGCTGTTCGCCGTATTGCTCCATAAGCGGCGGCAGATCGTCGTTGATGACCTGGTGGCAATGGGGGCAGCTCGGCGAGTAGAAGAGCACAGCTCGGACGACGGGATCGGCGGCCTGGGCCGGCAGGGCGGCTGCCAGGCAGATGAGGAATAGCACAAGAGTGGCGAGCCGGCGGGTTGGGTGGTGCATACGTTTCTCTGCTCCTTCGCCAGGGTGCAGCCGGTCACGTTGCGCTGCATCGCCAGGCGCTACCGTGAGCATACTGCCCCTATTGGCCCGCGATAAGTGCCGAACGGCGCTATCGTATGTGATTTTTGTCACAAATCGAAGATGAAACAGCCCGGCGAAGGTGCGGCCTCGGCCTCTATAGGTTCACTACGAGCCGGCCCAATGTCTGCAGGTTCAGCGTCGGCGACAGCTCCTGGTAGGCCAACACGGGTACGTCGGGGAACTCGGGGGCCAGCAACCGGGCCAGGTGCGCCCGCACGCCGACATCCGTGAGGATGGCCGGCCGGTAAGCTGCACCAGGCGGATAGCCGCCCATTTCCTCGCGCACGGCGGCGAGCAGGCGGTCGATAGCCTCGGCGTCCAGGCTCTGCTCGACCAGCGCTTCCTCCAGTGCGGGCTCCAGGAGCAGGACGGGCAGGGTGTTCTGGCCTCGTGTCATTTTGTGGCTGATGAGTTCCTTCATCCCGGTACGGATGTAGGCCGTCATCATCTCCGGCCCGGCCGGCCCGGATAGCGGTTCGGGGAGCGGCAAGCGATCGTCGAAGATGATGAGCCGGCGGGAATCGGCGACGATGGTGTCGAAGCTGAGGAACAGCTCGGCTATCTGGCGCAGGTTGCGAATGGGTATCTGCTCGGCCAACAGATGGCGCAGGACGCGCGTAGTGAAGGCCAGGCCGAAGCGCCGCGAAAGGGCCTCGTTCAGCGCGGGATAAACTTCCGACAGCTGGTCGTGCAGCTCGCCGGCCAGATTCTGGTCGAAGAGGGCCGCCGAGGCGTCGCGCAGCTCCCGGCTGCAGCAGAGGACCAGGTAGCCCAGAGCATCCCACGTCGTCATGCCGGCCTGCTCCACGCCCCCCCTCTCTTCCGCCGCGACCAGGGCGGCTTCGCTGTCGTTGGCCGGGTTCTGGCTCTCGACGCCGTCAATCCCCAGCAGGCGCAGCCGGTCGAGGCTCTCGTTGACCAGCAGCTCGCCGGCTTTCAGGCCGGCCCAGGGCAGCCCCACGATATCATTGATCTGCACGGCGAAGCTGTGCGGCGGCAGATCCGGGTCGGGAATGAGGCGGAAGTCCGGGTAGCGCATGCCCAGCTCATAAAACAGGCCGTCGCGCATCAGGATGAAAGGGCTTTCCTCCGGCAGGGCTGCCCGAAGCTGCTGCAGGTCGGCCGGGGGTAGGGTGATCACAATCACCTGCGGGCGCAGCGCAGCAATAAGCCCCTCGGCAATCTCGACCGGCGAGCTGCCGGCGGCGGCAGATTGGTCGATGAGACTGCCAATCCGGTCCCGGTCTCGCAGGGAGAGCCGCAGGCGTAGAAGCTCGCGCAAGATCTCCAGCATCGTTTCGGGCGGCAGAGGACTCCCTGGCAGCGTGCCGAGGTAGGCGTCGAGCTGCTCCCGCCCGAGCAGGCAGGAGGAATCGAGCGCCACGATCGCCCGGCACGCTGTGCCCAGAAAGCGAGCCAGACGATCCGGCTCGCCTGCGTCCACCGGCCCCTCCAGCCAGCCGGCGATCCGCTCCAGATCGGGCGGCTGCAGCGGCGTTGCGGTCAGAAAGCTGTAGACGCGCGCGAGCAGGCGATCGGGGTAGCGGCAGAGCGTGCCGCCCACCGACAGGCGGAGGAATTGGCTCTGGCTGCTGCCGCCTGCGATTGCGGACAGGGTAACCACCGGCTCGCCGGGCACGCCCAGCCGCGCCATAAGGTCGCCCACGCCGGCGGCGATGGACCGGCGCACCTCGTCGAGCAGGCCCTCCGTGCTCTCGGCGCGGGCCAGCAGCCGGGGCGCCAGCTCGACGGCAATCGGCAGCGGAGGGTGCTGGTTATCGTCGGCCATTTTTGATCTCCTCCGTCATCTCGGCCAATAGCTCGTCGCGAGAGAGAACCATTAGCTGCGGAAATTCCAGGGCGATGAGCCGGCGCACCGGAAGACGCAGCTCGCCGCTACCGGCGACCAGTGCCACATGGCGGTTGTCCGCGTGAGGCTCCAGAAGCGTGCGCACCTCGGCGAGGGCCTCCTGCGTCGCCTCTGGCGGCAGCGCCAGGAAGGAGGCGCCGTTCTCGCGCTGGAGCCACGATTCAAGCGTGCGTTCCAGCGATGGCGGCAGCGCGAGGTGGATGACGCCCGGCCGGTTGCCCGGCAGTTGCTCGCGCAGCGCCAGCCGCACGGCCTGCAGCGGCCCGCTCACGTCCCGATCGGGCAGGCCGGTCGCCGTCACGCTCTGCAGGATGGTCTCCCAGTCCGTAACGGGCACCTTCTCGTCCAGCAGAGCCTGTACGAGCCAGACGAAGCGCAGCCGGCTATCCTCGTCCGGCTGGGCCCGCTGCGCCAGCGCTGCCAGGTGCGGCTCGTCGTTCCAGCTATTAAACATGACAGCCACCTCCTGTGGGCCCATATAGCGGCTGAGGTGGTTCTCCAGCAGCGCTTCCAGTTGGCGAACCACGTAGGCCAGCGGATCTCGCCACAGGGGCAGCCCGGCCTCCTCCAGCCGCCCGGCCCGCGCCAATGGCACCCAGCAACCCGGCTCGCCGCTGACCGGATCGACGGCTTCTTCCAGCTCGTCGGCGGGAATACCCATCGCCGCCACGTCCGCCGGCGCTCTTGGGCAGAAGCGCCGGTCAGGCTTGATCTGATCCATCAGCAGGGGAACCTCGTCGAGCAGGAAGAGGTAGCGGTAGGGCGGCATCGTTCCCTCATCTCCGCGCACACGCACGCCGGGTATCAGGACGCCAAAATGGCTGTTGATCCGCTCGCGCAGCGCCGGAATCAGCTCCTTGAACAGCGACCATTCCATGCTCGTGTCTTCCGGTATGAGACCGGCGCCCAGCTCCACGGCAATGGGCGTGACGACCGGGTACTGGCTGGTGGAGTCGGCGTCGGCCCGCGCGAGCTGTAAAGCTTCGTCGTGGAAGGCGGCGAGCGTTTGCCTGGCGGCGTTCAGGGCGCCCCGGAACCCTGCTTCGACGGCGGGATCGGCCGCCTGTTCCTGCCAGAAGTTGTTCAGCGTCCAGTAGTCGTCTTCGTCGCGGAGCAGGCGGCGGGCGACATCGCCGAGGCGGCTGCCGCTACTCTGGAGCAGGGCCTCGCCGCTCGTATCCACGGCGCGGGTGAAGGCTGCGGACGCCCCCTTCAGATCACCGCGCCGGAAGGCCGCGTAGCCGAGACGAACATCTACGGCAGCCAGATCCTCGCCGGCTACTGCGCCCATCTGCTCGATCAGCCGCCCGGCCGTCTCGTAAACCTCGGTAGCCCGCTCTATCTCATCCCCGGCGAGGAAGCCGTCGCCCTGCTGCAGCAGCCCGCCGACGGCCGTAGCGATCCCCGCGCCGGTCTCCGGAAAGACGCCGAACAGCTCGTCGGCCTGGCGAAGCTGCCGGTAGACTTCGGCCGCCCGGCCCCACTCGCCGGCCTCACCGTAGAGGCGGGCGATTCCCGCCTGAACGCCCATCCAGGTCCAGCTCAGCCGCCTCTCTTCCTCCGGGAGGCGGGCCAGGAACCGCTCCAGCTCCTGCGCCGGCGCGAGAGGCGGCGTGAGCGCGGCAAGCTGTTCCTCGATCCACGCCTCGGCTTTCTTCAGAAGGGCGCGCGCTTCGGCAGCGTGGGGCCAGGGCTCCGCCAGCTTCTCCAGTGGCGCGATCTCGTCCCGCTGGAAGTCGTTCAGCAGCCGGGCCGAGCTGGCCAGATCGACGCCTCGCCGCAGGTGACGCTCGGCCTCGTCCAGCTCGGCCAGCGCCAGATGACACAAGCCGAGCATCAGGTGGGCGTAGGGAGCGCTGGCACTGAAGCCGGTATATTCGGCGAGCAGGCCGGCTGCTTCGCGTAGTATGGATTCGTCGAGGCCGGGTGTGAGCACAGCCAGCCCGTAACCGGCCGGGCCGAAGAGGCCGAGGTTACCGGCGTAGCCAAATTGCGGGTCGGCGCGCTGCTGCCAGACCCAGGCATAATCCTCGCGGGCGCTCTCCGTCTGGCCCAGCCGCCGGTAGCAGTCGCCCCGGTAGGAACGTGTCCACAGGTCGTCGGGTGTCGCTTCAGCCGCAGCGTCCAGCACGCGGATGGCGTCCTCCACCCGGCCCTGCTGCCCCAGCACGAAGGCGTGGATAGAGGTGAGCCAATCGCCCGGCTGGAGATTCTCGCGCTCGGTGATCAGGGCTTCCGCTTCCTCGAAGCGGCTCATGTGGGCGAGGGAGAGAACGTATTCGTCGACGATGAACGCCACGTCGGGCGCATTTTCATAGGCACGTTCGGC
The DNA here is from genome assembly GCA_012515125.1 of Chloroflexota bacterium. GTDB lineage: Bacteria > Chloroflexota > Anaerolineae > Promineifilales > Promineifilaceae > JAAYYY01. The sequence goes on along the minus strand of JAAYYY010000142.1, from coordinate 13,488 downwards.
GGCGGCAAAGGCGGTGGCATAGTTCTCCAGCGCCCGGTGGAAGCGGGCCAGAGCCGCGTCGTAGTAAGGCCCGCCTCCGCGCAGAAGCGCCCGCTCTGCCAGAAGCGCCGCCTGCGACACCAGCGGGAGAAAGGACGCGCCCGGCAGGTAGGCCAGGCGTTCGGCGATGTAGGCCCGGGTGAGCAGAGGCCAGAGTAGCTCCTCCCCCGGCTCCTCAACCTTCGCCGTCTCTTCCCAGACGGCAAGCGCTTCCTCGATCTGCTGGCGATCCACGTAGGGCGGCTCTGGGAGATAGCTCTTCACCAGCAGCGCGTCGGCCAGATACCAGCCGGCCAGGGCCAGCGCCGGGTCCAGCTGGCGAGCGCGCCGCAGCGCCGTAATCGCCTGGTCGGTCTGGTTGTTGTCGTAGTAGAAGGTGCCCGCATCCAGAAAAGCCTGCGCCACCTCTTGCGGCGGCAGAGACGCTTCCTCCGCCAGCGCGCACTTCAACGCCAGCGCCTCCTGCCGCTGATCCGGCTCCAGATATTCGACAAGGGCTGCCTGCACGGCCTCCAGCGCCTCGGACCATTGCGCTTGCTGCCGGTGAAGGCGAGCGATTTCCAGCGTCGCCCGGCCTCGCCCGGCCGGAACCGCGCGCGCGATTTCCCAGAGAGCGAGCGCATCGCCCGGTCGCCCGCTCTGGGCAAGCAGCCGGGCGTGCTCTTCGATGAGAGGCACGTTGTCCGCGTCAAGGGTTACCGCCTGATGATAGCTCTCCAGCGCCCGGTCGAGATCGCCCAGGGTGGCCCGCGCAGCGCCATCCACCCACCACCAGCGGCTCGCCTGTTTGCCATCCTCCGCCGGGGTGATGCGGCGCAGCGTCGCCAGCGCCTTCTCCGCCTGGTTGTCGTCCAGGTAAGCTGCAGCCAGCTCCAGCTGCAGCTCCTCCTGTATCTCGCCGGGAAGGACCGGCAGGCCCTGTTCGAGCGCTTCGACGATGGCGCTCGCCGGCCGGCCCGCCCGGCGCAGCGCCTCCACCAGCAGGCGCAGCCCCGCGACGTCGCCCGGATTGGTGCGTAGATAGATCTGCAGGAGCTGGATTCCCTTTTCCAGTTCCGGGCTCGCCGGATCGCGGATCAGCGCTTCGGCCCGGATGCGCAGAGCCTGCTGGTGGTTGGGGGCGTGGTCCAGCGCCGCCCGCGCGTCCTCGTTCGCCCCGGCATAGTCGCCGAGCTGGAGCAGCGCGCTCGCGCGCTGAGTAAGCGCCTCAATACGGATAGCCGGATCCGCGCCGGCGCCGGCCAGCACCTCTTCAGCCAGGGCGCGGGCCTGCTCCGCCTCACCGCCGGCCAGATAGCACCAGCCACGAGCCAGTATGAGCTGCGGGCGCAGCGCGGGGTCGCCCTGCAGCCCCTGATCAATCAGGGGGCGCGCTTCCGCCCAACGCTGCAGCGCAATAAGAATCTGGGCCAGTTTCAGCCGCGTGGTCGTCTGCCGGCGCACGTCCGCACCGGCATCGCTGAGGGTGACGGCCCGCTGCAGGAGCGCCGCCGCTTCCTCTGCCCGGCCCAGGCGCCAGAGCGCTTCGCCTTTGCCCTCCAGCGCATAGAGGTTGTCCGGATCGGCCTCCAGGGCGTGGTCCAGGTGCACAATCGCCTTCTGCGTAGCTTTGGGGTTATTCCGGTAGAGCGCCAGACGGGCCAGCAACATCTCCATCCGTGGGCGCGCCGCCGTCTCCAGATCAGGCGACCAGGCCAACGCTTCCAGCGCCTCCTCATGCTCGGTCAGAGCCGGGGCGAGTTCTTCAGTCAGCATCTGGTGGATGCGGGAGAGCAGCGGCGTCGCTTTTTCGGGAAGCAGCGGCAGTGCGGCGACGTATTGGCGCAGCGCCTCGGCATCCTGCCCCAGCCGTTCGTGCGCCTCCGCCAGGTAGAGATGCAGCTCGGGGTGATCGGGTGCCCGGCGCAAAGCCTCGCTAAAAGACTCGACGGCGCGCAAATAAGCGCTGCGCGCCTGGTTGAGCTGCCGTTTCTCCTGGTGTTGCTCTCCTTCGTGTAAGAAGGTGTGGCCGAGCTGGGCGTAGAGGACGGGCCGTGGCGGGTATGACGGCGGCGGTTGGAACGGCGACTCCCCGACCAGCGCGGCGACGTCCAGCGCAGGACGCGTCACATGCGGGCCGTCCTCGGCGCGCGGCGTCGCCGGGGGCGAGCCAGACGTCCGGGTCACTGCGGATGCGCCCCACCTGGCGGCGTAGTCTGTTTCCAGCACCCGGAGCGCCTGGACTAGCTGCCCGGCCGACATTGCCAGGAGGGAAAGGAAGTGGCGCAGGGCAGCAGCGTCCTGCGAGAGCGCCAGCACAATCTCCGTATCCCGTTGCACCCTACCGCTGCGGAGCATATCGAGGAAACGAGTCAGCAGGTCCGGGCTACTCCTTATCAGGGCCGCTACGATAGCGTCGATAGCGGGAGCAAGTTGGACTTCGGCGCTGGGCTGTTCGGGTGCTTCCATTTTTTATCTCCGTGACAGCCGGAGTGACACTTTCGACACTCCTACTGCGTGGCACCATCCACCAGTAACTTGTACATCTTCACCGCGTCTGGGTCTGCGCTCAGTTCCAGGGCGATGTCGGCATCCTGTGTAAAGGAACGGCGCAGCCGCATCGCGTTGAATCGCTCCAGCAGGTCGCTGCTCCCGGCAAGGGCCATGACCACAGCCGCCGCGGCATCCTTAGTCGAGACTTTCGCTTCGGCGGTCCGGCGGTCGCCCGGCCGGGTGCGGGCGCCTGGGCTTTCCATGCGCTCCTCGCGCGCCAGCTCCGGCCGGAACCATTTATCGTGCTGATTATGGTCGAGCAGGCGCAGGGCATTGCGCTCAATGACGGCCACGGTATCGGGACCGCAGTTCACGCGTGCTGCCCAGGCTGCGTTCAAAATCGCCTGTCCCTCCCAGCGCTTCTGGTAATGGTCGTCGCGGGCGAGCTTGAGTTCGCTTCTGGCGATACGGTCGGTCAGGTAATCGCGCGCCGCCTTCCAGCTTTCATAGGTGTAGTGGTACGCTCTTGGATTCCCTTGATGCAGGCTCTCCAGGGCGCCGTGAACGCGGCGCAGCAGCTCGCGGTGGCGGCTTACCAGCCCATCATACAGCCGGTTGCCATACTCCGGCTGCTGGGGGTTCGCGTCTTTGCCTGCCGCCGCCAGCGCCTCCAGCCAGCGCCGCCTTATCCCCGTGCTCGGGTCAACCTCATCCCGGAATGGACTCTCCCCGAAGAAGCCCGGAGCCGGCCCCAACGCGTCGGCGTGGTGGTCCAGCCAGCGCAGCGTCTCCAGGGCAAAGACGAAGCGCAGGGCGAATGGCGGTGCATTTTCCGTGAACTGCTCCAGGCTCTCGTCGGGCAGGAAGCGCAGGTGCAGCAGGGCGTGGACGTACGCCGGGCCAATAAAGGCGGTGGCAAAGGCGTCGCCAAAGAGCCGGCAGAACAGCTCGTCCTGCCGTTCTGTCAGCCGGGCTACGGTCGCCGGCGACAGCTCGCCGTGGAGCAGGTAACGGTCCCAGAGGCCGGTTCTTTCGGCGACGATCTCCGGGAGGAATGAGAGCGGGGGCCGCTGCGCGCCGTCCTCGTCGTGCCCGCGCGGATCGACTTCGGCGCGCAGCATCTGGCGCAGGTGCTGTACCGGCAGCAGCTCTACCTCCTGCTGGTAATAGCTGTCGAAGAACGACTCCACGTTGTCCTCGTACTGGCCTTCCGGCAGCTCTTTGTTGCGTGCCAGCAGATAGCCATATTCAGCCGCCGTAAAGGGCAAATTCCAGATATCGCACGCCGGGAAACGCAGGCGGATAATCTCGGCTTCTGGATAGGCAACACGCTCTTCGCCGACGATCAGGACCGAACTCCACGGGCGGCTCGTGCGGTAGGTCAGGTTGCGGTTGACCAGATTTTCAGCCATCTTGGAGAAAGAAGTGAGTTCCGGCGCGCGTGCTGCCCCTGCCTCTATCGCGCCGACCGGGTATCCCGGTCGCTCCCAGTAAGCATTGAGCGGGTTGTCCAGCCCTTTCTCCATCAGGTAGAGGCCGCCAATCACCGCCAGCAGCTCGGTGGCGAAAATTGGCATCACGTGCGAGCGGAAATGAGCATATTGCTGCCAGGCAGTGCGCGTATCCCCACCTTCCGCGGCCTGCCCAATGGTGGTAAGCAGCCGGCTGGCCTCGGTCAGAAACGGGCGAAAGCGCAGGTTAACCGTCTCCGTGTAATCGCCCAGCGGCATGCCCGTCTCAGGAGAGACGAGGTGTTCGATGCGCCGGAACTCCTGCTCGAGGGCCGCACGGGCAATCTCCAGAACCGACGGGGCTTCATTGGTCATGGAAAACCTCCTTGAGGTAGTCGTTGCCCAGGCTCAGGGCGACTTCCTCCAGGTCGTGGACACTGTATTGGGGGACGAGGCGCGCGCACCAGAGGACGTTGAGGATGTCGTGGAGGCGGGCCTCGGGATAGCGCTGGCGGACGGCGGCAAGCGAAAAGCCGCCATAGCGCAGCTCGCCGGCGAGCTCCAGGGCGCGCTCCCAGGCGGCCCGCTCGTAAGTCGCGCCCAGCCGGTAGGAGGCGGCAACCGCCTCGAACAGCTTCGGCCCGACCTCGTCAGGCCGGAGCAGGGGCGGCTCGTCCGGCTCCGGCGGCGTGCCCGCCCGATCCAGGCTCTCCCGCCAGAGCTGCGAGAGCCGCTGCCCGACGCCGGCAAAGGAAGCGTCGCCCGGACCGCCCTCACTGGCGGCCTCCATCGCCGCCAGCGTCTGGCAGATGACGTCCACGCGCTGCCGGTGCGTCGGGTGGTTGCGGCGCCCCGCGTGGGCTGTCACCGGATCGAAATGCAGGGCGATCATGGCGGCGGCAAAGGCCGGCCCGCAGCTATAAGTGGCGAAGATGTCGGCAAACAGCTCTTCGAGCTGAGCGGATAGCCGGGCGGCGACGGCTTCGTCTGTGGTCAGAGTGTAAGGGTAATTTCGCTGGAGATCGCGAAAGTGCGGCGTGACCCGCGCGACGACGTGCGCGAACTCGTGGGCGACGATGGGCAGGCTCCACAGCGACCAGTCGGGAAAACGAATGCGGATAATCTCCGTGTCCAGATCGACGAGAGCGCCAGGCCCGAGGATCGTGCGCGAGTTCCAGGCCAGCCCCGTGCGCTCCTCGTACTCCGCCAGCAGCCGGTCGGCCAGCGCGCAGAGCGAGGGGCCATCCCCATTGCCGGTCAGGGAGTGCGGCTCGCGGTCCAGCCCGTCCTGACGGATGAGCACGCTGCCCAGAAACGAGAGCGTCTCCTCCTCCAGTGGTTTCGCGCCGGCCTGCAGCGTGACCAGCTCGCTCCAGCCCTCTTCCGGCTTGCTGGCGATCGTCGCCCGTCGTCTCTCCCAATCGTGGAGGCGCTCGCTGAGCAGGCGGAAGAAGCGGCCCGCGACGGCCCGGCGGTCGGCCGGGGGGAGCGCCCGGTGGCGCAGAAGCGCCTGCAGCCGCTGCCAGCGGGCGCGGGCATCCTCCAGCCGGATACGCTGCACCATGCCGCGCAGATCGCTCTCGCGTTTGGAAATCCTGTAGGGCTGGATCGTCTCACCGCCCAGGCGGGCGATGGCGACTTCCAGGATGTCGGCGGTGCGGTCGGGCCGGTCCAGCCGGTAGAGCCAGGCGGCGCCGCTGAGGGTCGCCAGAAGCTGCCGGCGCGATCCACCGGCCGGCTCCGGCCTGTTCTGGGCCCAGGGGGTGCCGGCCCAACGGTGGTACAGCGTCCACGCTTCCTCCCAGCGTCCCGCTGCGCCCGCCAGCGCCGGCCCGGCGAGGGGCACTACCACCTTCTCGTAGAGCGCGTCATGCAGCGGCGCGAAGCGCTCCCGGCGCTGGGCCAGCAGCGGTTCGGACCCGGCAGCGGCGCCGGCCACGCCGGTCGTGACCGCCGCCTGCCAGAGCTTTTCGAGACGGGCGCGTGTCTCTTTGACGCTCTGGCGTTCCGGCGCAAGCGTGCCGAGCGCCGCCAGCACCGCCGCCGCCCGATCGGCCGCCGAAGGCAGCACAAGGGGTGGGCCGGCCGCTGCCTCTGCGCTGTCGAGCGCCGCCGGATAGCCGTAATCCAGCACCAGGACAAAGAGAGCGAGCGGGTAAAGCGGCCCGCAGAGCGCCGCGGCGATCATGTCGGCGGCGAGATGGCGCAGGAAACTTGCGGCCTGCGGTCCCAGGCTATCCGCGGGCTTCTCGAGCGCGCTCTCCAGGGCGCGGGCGACTCTGGGCTGCCATTCGGCGAGGCACGCCTGCACCTCGCCAGAATGCGGATGCCGGCCGGCCAGCGCCTCGTCAAACAGGGCCAACCCCAGCGCCGGGGCGAGCAGCGGCAAATGCCAGAGATCGCCGTCCAGGAAAGGCACGCGGACGACGCCGCTATAGTCGAAGCGGTCGCCGGACCACGCGACCAGCGGCAGAGAGAGCTCCAGGTGCAACTCCTCGCGCCAGCCGTCCAGCCACTCGCCAAAGGTCGCCAGCCAGTCCAGCAGCGCGCCCCCGTCCGGACCGTTGGTAAGGTACAGACCGCCGGCAAGCTGCAGGTAGCTGCCAAAAAACGCCTGGCACTCCCCTTCCAGCGCCTCCAGCTGCTGCCAGGAAGCTGGTTCGCCGGCCGGCAGCGCAGCCAGCTCCGCGAGCCGCGCCTCAAGCTGCTCGAGCCGGCGGCACAACTGGCCGGCCGGGTCTACAGACGGCGCGCCATCCGCCTGCAGCAGATGGGCAACACGCTCGGCCTCCCGCCGGAGCTGCGCCACGCGGGTTGCCCAGACGTCGCCGGCGTTCATGGGCCGTTTTCGCCCTCCAGCACGGGGGCTGGCAAAGGCACGCCCGGCAGGACGCGCATATCGCCGTCGCAGTAGAGCGCGTAGAGCAGGCCGAGCAGGTTCCGGTGTTGCTTGAGGAAGCGGTTGCGCAGCGTCAGGAAGGTCTCGCCGAGGGGCCGGTTGCCGGCGAGGAAATGATCGAAGAAGGCGCGCGCCCAGGCCGCGGCAAAGACAGCCGGGACCTCACACTCTGTGCCGATGAAGCCGCGCGCGCCACGGGCAGTGAAGAAGGGCATGAAGCCGCTGTAGAAGAAAGGCGAGAGATCGGCCGTCTCGCAGGCATTGACGAAGACGAGGGGCGAGCCGGAGAAGCGGCGATCTTCGACGGTCAGCTCCAGATCGTCCAGCGTAATCCGCTGCCCGCCGCCGAGGCCCAGGTAGACGCTGTTTGGCCCCTCATCCGGCCGGCCGCCCCCGGCGTGGCAGTAGAAGTAGAGGATCTGGTCGTCGCTCGCCTGCTGCAGCCGCTGCAGCAAGGCCGCGGCATCCTGGGTGCGGGCGACGGTGGCGCCGGCCTCTTCCAGCCGCTTCCAGTAAGCCTCCTGCTCGGCGATAACGCCCAGAGTCATCTCGGCGTCGATGTCGGCGTTGAAGTTGACGCTGACCGACAGGGCCGGCTCGCTGAAGATGTTCGGCTCGAGCACGGTGACGTTTTGCTGCAGCGGGATCTGTTCCAGGATGTGGCGGAAGCCGAGAAAGGCGTTCGGGTCGATCTCCTCCATGCCGGTCGGGTTTTCGAGGTAGAGAGCGCTCCACGGCAGCAAGAAGCGGTCGGAGACGATCTGGATGCGCAGCGTCTGCTGCTGGGCAAGCTGGCGCAGCCTGTCGCCGATGAGGCGCGCGCCCGCGTCGTTGGCGTCGTTGTAGAAGATGCGCCGGAAGAGCAGGTAGCCGGCCTTCGCCAGACGCTTCATCGCCTCCTGGTGCACTTCCTCGGGAATGTCGATTTGCTCCTGGTAGACGTAACAATCGTCGCAGCGATATGGGAAGAAGACGATCCCGTGCAGCGTCTCGCGCAGGGCGGCGATGTGGCTGTCAAGCTGGGTCAGGGTCAGGTTCAGCGTCGCCGTGGCAACGCCCGTATCGACCAGCGTCACCTCGAACGGCCCCTGGCCCTTGATGACCAGGGAGAGGTCGCGTGGCTCCACCGGGAAAGCGACGTCCGGCCCGCGGCCTGCGCTCTCCACGGCAATAATCGCGTCCCCCTCGCCGCCGACGCGCAGGCGCAGGGTCATATCCTGGATGAAGTTGTTGTACTTGTAGAAGGCGACGCTCACCGTGCCTTCCCCCGCGTGGCGCGGCTCGACGTCAAAGCGCGCTTTGTTCCTGGATTTGCCGCCGCGCGGCAGGAAGATGCGCTGCGGCTCGACGGTATAGACGTGGAAATCGTCGCTGCGCAGGATGGCCGTCAGCTCGACCATCTTTTCGCCGGCGGCAAAGACGCGGCCGGTGTCGAGCACGGTAGCCGCCACGCGCGCCTCCGTATCGACGCTGAACGCCAGCGTGTAAACCTCGCCCACCTGCAGCGGCTTGCCGAGATCGTGGTCGGCAATGTCCGCGTTCAACCAGCGCGTCGAGGCCGGTTGCGCCGGCTCCTCGCCGGCCGGCTCCTCCCCGGCCGAATCCGGCGGGCCGGCCGCGACCGGTTCGTCAATCGCGCGCCGGCCGCCGCCGCTACCCCCCGCCGGGGAATCATCGCGCGGGAACTCGCGCCTCGTTCTATCGGCGGGCGGGGAGGAGAACGCGAAGTCAAGATCCCAGTCGTCGGGCTGCGGCGTCGGCGGAGCATGCGGCAGGCGGTCAGGGGGAATGGAAAGCTCGGCGTCGTCGTCCGTTTCGGCTTCTTCCGGCGGCGCTTCGGCCGTGGGCGCTTCCGCTTCTGCCAGCTCTGGCTCGTCGCCGGCGGCTGCCGCTTCCGGCCAGGCAGGCGGCGCCTCGATCAGCAGTAGCTCTTCCAGGCGCAGCGTTTCCCCGCCCGGAACCGCGACCGTGGCTTCCAGCCGGTAGTAGCCCTGCTCGTCCGGCGCCGTCAGCCGGCCCTCGTATCGGCCGGCGCTCTTTTCCGCCAGCGGCTGCGCCGGCATGGGCGCAGACGGCTCATATCCGGGCCAGTAGGGCAGCCCTTCCTGCCAGGTTAGCTGCACCTGCACCTCCGCGTTGCGGATGGGCGCGCCGCTGGCCCGGTCGTGCACCGTCGCCCAGACGGCGATGGGCGCGCCGGGTTCGACGACGTCGGCCTCCGGCTCGAAGCGCACCCGTACCCGCTCGCCTTCCGCCTCGGCCAGAACGCCCGAGCGGTACTTACGCAGCAGCTCCCATTCCAGCTTCTCCAGCACGGCGCCGTCCACGTAGATATCGCCGTGACCCACGGCAAAGGGCAGCTTCTCGCTGGCCTGGGGATGGACGGCGCTGTATTCCGGCACGGTGCCGTCGCCCGCCTCCCCGGCGTGCCAGCTAATGTCGCTCCAGCGCCCGCCGGCGGCGAAGCGCACCAGCCCGGACGAGATCGTCGGCCGGCGCGTGCCGAAGAAGCAGAGCGTCTCCACGCTCAGCTCCGTGCCCAGCTCCTGGTTGAACTGCTGCCCCTGCAGCAGGAGCTGGCGCTGAGCCGCCGTATCCAGCCAGCCGTTGTCGCCGAAGGGATCGACCGGCCGGTTATTTACGTCGTGCAGAAACGGGTTCTGGTGCGGCACGAGCTGGTAGACAGAGGGGAAGGTACGGATGACGTCGCGCGTGCGCGCCGGGATGTCGAACAGGTTGAGCAGCCGCGTGAGGAGCACGTCGAGGCCGTTGCGGATGACGTGCAGCGCCTTGGGCACGCCGTCCCACGGAGAGCCGAGCAGGAAAAGGCGCGTGACGTGCTCCTTACCTCCTTCCTTCTCTATATACCAGCGGGCGACCATGCCGCCGTTGCTGTGGCCCATCAGCCAGACTTCGGCGCCGGGATTCTGCTCGCGCCAGCCGGCGATAGCCGCGCCCAGCAGCCGGCCCGACAGCCGGTTATCCTGCCGCCAGTCGTAGGCGAAGGTGTAGAGTGGGGGTCTGCCGGGGTCGGGCGTCGCCGGGTCCAGCTCGTAGCCCAGGCCCACAAGATGGTCGAAGAGACGGCCGTAATGCTGCGCCTTGAAGAGCGGCGGGACAAAGACGAGCTGATCGACCACGCCGTCGGGCACGAGGTCGGCGTTGGGATAGCGTAGCTGCTCGAAGAGCCGGTCCACGGCCTCTGGCAGGCGTGAGGGCGAGGTAAAGAGGGCGGGGAAGTCGAGCCAGACCAGCTCGCCGCTCGCACGGCTGCGCAGGCGGCTGCCCATGAAGCCGGGTACAAAGACAAGAATATGGCGAGGTGGGTTACGCTCGGGCATCAGAACGCTTCTCCTGGCCAGAATGGGTTGGATGCAGGCGGCAGCTTCTCCCGCTCACTCCATCGGCGTAATCGCGTAGTCGGCTCGTAAGGTGCTCAACGGCCAGCGGCGAAAGGCCATCGGATTATTCTGCTGTTGGGCCATCTGCTCATACTGCATGGCCGTCGCCTGGGCCGAGGCGACCGCTTCGTCAAAGCTGTGCGAGCCGATCATCGTCGTCTCCAGATAGTGCCACTCCCCGCTATCCTGCCACCCTTCCCAGGCCACAAAGGCATGGCCCGGCACGAGGACAATCGCCGGGTTGAGGGAAATGCCTTCGAGCAAACTGGCAAAAAGCACCGTTCCGTCGATGCAGTTCGCCTCCCGGTGTTCCAGGCTTTCGCGCGGCAGGCGCACGCGCTGGTTCGCCGCCCCCTCTTCCGGGCTGAAGGCCATGAGCGAGTTGACGTAGGTAATGCCGGCGTCGCTCTTCAGCGCATCGTAGACGGCCCGCACCTGGGGCTCCACGCCGGAGGGATCGCCCTGGTAGCCGGCGAGCATCTTCTCGGGATGGCGGTCGGCGGCGGTGCGTAGAAAGCGCATCAGCGCCGGCGCGTTGGGCGTGACGAAGGCGCCGAAGTAGTGGGTGAGGTCCTTCCAGCCGCCCGTCTTCGGGTCGCGCACGGCGAGCGGCGCCGTCGTCCGCGCCAGCAGCCAGATCGGATAGGTCGTGTGCAGCTCGACCGCGCCGCTGCCGGCGTCCAGGTCTTCCACCAGCACGTTAAGCGTCGCCCGTGTTATCTCGCCAATCTCGGCCACGGCGTCGGCATAGAGCGTAGGTAGCTGGTTGAACGTGTGTTCCTGGTTCGGCTTGATTTCCACAGTATTGACTGCCGTCGCCGAATAACCGTCGATAAACGAGGAAAAACGCAGCCGGCGTGTCTTGCCCTGCTGGCCGACGTTGCGCACCGTGCAGCTCACCAGCGGCGTCTCCTCCGGGTCGAACAGGTGGTAGATGGCCGTGGGCACCTGGGCCATACGCAGATAGACAGTCGCCTCCAGTCCGGTCGTCTCTGCGCCAAGAACGCCGGAGGGTTTCGACTTCTTGTCCAGGCTGGCGACGACGCCGCTATCGGCCGTGCTTTCGAGGGCCATGCGCTGTTGTTCGAGGGAGGCCAGGGCGCCTTCCGCTTCCGCCAGCTCTTGCAACAGGCTCTGGGAAGCAGCCGGGTCAGTCTGCTGGTAGACTTGCCGGCGCAGGGCGTTCACCCGCCGCCGCTGCTGGTACTCCTCCTGGCGAATGTGCGCTAGCTCAGTTTCGTTACTCATGCACCTTTTCCTTATACCCGCGACACAGAAGTTGATCCCCCACAGCCCGCTCACCCGGCGCCCCTGGCGAAGCCGGCAGGAAGAGGCCTGTCAGTAGACGTGATGCGAATGAACGGACGAGTGGATAGGACACGCCACCTGCGCGCTGCGCTATCTGGATAAAAATAGTCTAAAGCGTCTCTGGATGGCCTGTCAAGGTTATGATATGCGGGGTGTGGTTTTCTGTTCCGTGAGACCACGGGCCAGGGCGACGTAGGAGGTTGCCGGCCATGTCCGCCATCCAGGCAGCATGTTCTGGCGCCAGGGGACAGATTGCCGGCGCTAATCAGCTGGGAGTGACGCCGTTCGAGAATAGTCTCTAGCGGCGCAAAAAGGGTAAAAAGACCTGATCCGTCGGCTGGAACAACGTCAATTGGACCGTGCCGCGCTCGGCGATGAAAAAGATTCGACTGCTACGCGGAGAGGCGACGATGAAGCCGCTGAGATCGCCAAGCCTTGTAATCTCCTGGCCATACGCTGTCCAACGGCTACCGTCATGCTTGAAGATGTTGACCAGGCGGCCCTGGTAAGAGTAGCGGTAGTCCACAATTCCCAGCCACAGTCGTCCTATTTCATCAATCGCAAAGGCTCGAGGCGAAAAGTCCGAAAAACCGCTCGGATAGGGTAATCCCGTCCAACTGACACCGTCGAAGGAATTCAAGCCAAGTATCCCGGTCGCCCACACGTTGCCATCAGGATCGTTGGCAAAGAGCACCGCAGGAGGGTAAGGGAGTTCGTCAAATCCGTAGTGAGTGAACTCGCCGTTGCGAAGCGCCGAGATATAGTTGGAGCCACGGTACCTGATCCAGAGGGTATCGCCCTGAACATGAATGTCGGCAACCGCCTCCGAACGCAGCCCATCTTCCGTTGTGTAGTTCTGCCAGGCGCCGCCCTTGTAGGTATATATCCCACCACCATAATAATAGGCCAGCCAGACATCTCCGGCTTCATCTACGGCCATGTCCTCAATCTCCCGGTTTGGAAGGTGCTGTCCTGCCGGGAAATGAGTCCAGCTCGTTCCATCAAAACGGGCGACACCGGCGGCGGACGGCGTGTCCGTATCGAGTGCAAACCAGAAATCGCCGTTGCCGTCTACCACGCCGTGTGTCGCCCCGTTGCGCGGCAATCCGTTGCTCGTGGAGAAACGCCGCCACCGGTTGCCGTCGTAGTACGCCAGGCCGAGCCGCCGGTTGGGATCTTTGAACCAGAGCCGCCCATCGTCAAGGGCCAGCAACAGCTCGCCAAAGGGGCCGGGCAGCACGGTTTGCCAGCCCGCGCCGTTGTGCCAGTGCATCAGGCGGCCCGCTACCCAGACTGTGTTGTCCGGCGCCAGCGCCAGGTCATGGTTGCTTGCCGGCGAATAGTCAAGCTGGCCAATGCTGGCCCACGTGTTGCCGTCAAACCGATTCACCCCTGACAGCGTCGAGACATAGACCTCTCCGTTGGAGCTAACTTCAAGCCCGCCGGTACCATACGAGGTCTGTTCGGAGCTTACCGGAAACAGGGTCCATTCGCCTCCGGGGGTCAAGCGTACATGGCCGAGCTGGTTGTTCTGATACGCCCACCCAAACCAGAGCGTGCCGTCGGGGGCGATGGCGACCTCGTGTGCGCTGAAGCTGACTCCGCCGTACGTATAGAGCTTCCATTCACCCCCGTCGAAGTAGCAGGTTGGGTTGCCCGCACGCACCAGCCAGATCCGGCCGCGCTGGTCGAGCTCCACGTCGTCTGCCGCAGGCGAACAGATGCCGTCTGGATTGGTGGTCTGGTCAAACGGCATGTGGTGCCAGCTACCGTCATAGCGATAAAGCTGGCCCCCCATAGTGGCCCATAACGTGCCGTCGCGGGCGACCACCAGGGTCATCACGTAGAGATTGCTTCCGTCCACCGATTGGACGTAGCTCCAACGGCTGCCGTCGAAACGGCTGATTCCGCGTTCCCC
>JAAYYY010000141.1 GCA_012515125.1 Chloroflexota bacterium | reverse complement strand
TGCCGTGGCGCGTGAGGATCTCCTTGTAGTGGGCAAAGTCCTGGGCGAGGTCGAGGGTCACCGACTCAAAGCCGTGGCGGGCAATTGTCAGGCGGGCCGAATAGCGCATGATGTTGTCGAAGTGCATATGCTCGTCGTCAGCCCGAGGCTCCACGAGGATGATGTCTACGTCAGGGTAGCGGCGCCGGAGTTGCTTGACGTGGTAATGCAGGCCAGAGTGCAGCAAGATCGCCAGCACCTGGGAAGTAACGGCCTGGACGCCCCGGTCGCTGATATGCCCGTCGGCGCGGTCGCGGCGAAGGACGCTCTCACCACCTTCGCTGTCAAAAGGCACGACCGGGTTGATGCAGACCACGAGCTTCGCCCCCTGTTCGATAGCCAGGTCGAGGCTGGCATTGCCGCGCAATCCACCATCGACGTATTCCCTCTGACCGATGCGCACCGGCTTGTACAGGAAGGGCATCGCCGCCGAAGCCGCTACCGCCTGCGAGATGGTCGCCTGCTCGTCGTAGCCGGCGCCAAAGACGGCCCGCTCTCCGTTGTCGAGGTCGGTAGCGATGATGTAAAGCTGCCGCTCCAGGTCGCCGAAGCGGTTGCTGACGTTGGCCTGCTTAAGCACGCGGCGCACGTACCGCTCCAGGCCGGCGCCATCGTAGAGGCCCGGCGGCAGCAGCTCGAGAAGCTGCCAGAGAAGGTCAAAGAGGGTCGTGTCGCCGCGCCCCTGCTGCACGTAGGCAGACCAGGCCGCCAGGAGCTTGCGCGGAAACCGGACCGTACTCTGCAACAACCCGGCCGGGTCGATGGGGAAAATATCGCCCCGCCGGATCGGGGCGATCTCAGGATGCTCCTCGTTCATCACGTCGAGCATCAGGCCGGGGCTGAAGCCCGCCGCCAGCATTGCCGCCACGAGGGCGCCCGCGCTGGTGCCGACGAAGATATCAAAATCGTTGACAGTGCGGTCCACGAGCAAGTCGTCAATGGCCCGCAGCGCGCCAATTTCATAGACGGCGCCGGTCAGGCCGCCGCCGGCCAGGACGAGCGCCGTCTTCCCTGGGGTTGGAGCCATGCTTAGCCGCCTCTGTTGAGGCTCGGTGATGTGCAGCACTTGCACTGATTTCATTGTATCGTGTGCCAGCCGGCGCGCAATTAACGCAATGCGTAACCGATCCGGCTCGTTTGGTGGTAGAATGGGCGTGGATGTGCCGGGCAGCCTGGGATATGGAAATCAACGGAGGACAAACATGGCATCCCTTTTCCCTAGCGAAGAATGGATTTTGGAGCTGATGGAGGTCGTCAACCAGAGCGGCGACTACGCCAAAGCGGCCGAAAAATGGGAAGGCGATCTGAACTTTATCGTCGAACCGGGTCCGGGGCTGCCGAAACCCGCGTGCCTCTACATGGACCTCTGGCACGGCAGCTGCCGCAGCGCCGGCCTCTTTCCCATCGGGGAAAAGAACGCCGAGTTTGAGATCAGCGCGCCGCTCGCCACCTGGCGCCAGGTGCTCGACGGCAAGCTCGATCCAATCATGGGGCTGACGACCCGCCGGCTGAAGTTGAAGGGCAACCTCATGAAGATCCTTAAGACGCCAAAGGCGGCGATTGAGCTGGTCAACTGCGCGCGTCAGGTCGACACCCGCTTCCCGGCGTAGGCCATGAACGAGA
>JAAYYY010000140.1 GCA_012515125.1 Chloroflexota bacterium | reverse complement strand
CGCTCACGATTCTTCGCCCTGTCGCCTTCATGGAGATCATGACTGAGAAGAAATTCTTTCCCCCTGTCTCGGCCTGGCACGTCATGCCTCGCCTGATGGGCAGCGCGACGAAGATCGGCTGGGTCGCGGTAGCCGATCTGGGCGTCGTCGCCGCCCGCGTTTTTGCCGATCCGCAGCAGTTTATCGGCCGCGAGCTTCGCCTGGTCAGTAACGTCCAGTCCATTGACGACTGCCGCGCCCTCTATCAGGAGGTACTGGGCCGGAAACCGCCGCGCTGGCCCATGCCCGCCTGGATGTTCGCGCGCTACGGCTTTGTCGGCCGGGACCTCAGTCGCATGTGGCGCTGGCTGGGAACCAATACCATTGACCTGGATGCCGGCCCGATGCGGGCCATCCACCCGGCGGCTCTGTCTGTACGGGCCTGGCTGGAAGGGCAGCAGCAAGAGAGTTGAATGGATGGTCAGCGTGGTAGACAACGAAGCCGGCCCGCCCTGCGATCGCGCCCAAAATTCATCTCGCATTCTGTGCGCTATTCCTGTATTCTTTGGCGATGCTCACCAAGAATAGTCGGAAATCTTCCCTGTTCATTCTGCTGGTTGGCATCGCCGCCGTGTTCGCTCTAACTCGTTTTTTTACCCGCCCGGCGGCAGGCCAGGCCGGTCCATCCTTCCCGTCGCGCACGGTTCCCGCCGCGCCGGCCGGGGCACCCACCGACCAGATCATCGTCGGCTACGCCCCCCAGACCGGCTTGCAGGCCGACCGCGCGCCTGACGCGCCCGAGCGGATGCAGCAACTGAGCGCGGCGGCCGGCCTCTCGCTGGCCTACGTGCGCGCCATGTCCGGCGAGGGCCACGTCCTGCGCTTGCCCGAAGCGCTCCCGCTGGACGAGGTGCAGGCCATCGCCGACCGGCTCGAAGCTCTGCCCGCGGTGGCCTACGCCGATCCTGACGCGCGCATGTTCCCGGCGCGAATCCCAAACGATACGTGGTATGACGAGCAGTGGCATTATTCGGGCGCGTACGGCATCAACGCGCCGGCAGCGTGGGACATCACCACCGGCTCCCCATCCATCCGCATCGCCGTGCTCGACACCGGCATTACCAATCACGCCGACCTCGCCGGTCGCTGGGTGGGCGGCTACGACTTCATTGCCAACCTGAATGTGGCTAACGACGGCAACGGGCGGGATAGCGACCCGCACGACCCCGGCGATTGGGTGTTCACAGGGGATTGCACTTTTTATACACCAAACAAGCCTAGCAGCTGGCATGGCACGCACGTCGCCGGCACGATTGGCGCCAGAAGCAACAATGGCCTCGGCGTCGCCGGCATCAACTGGGTCTCGCCCATCGTTCCGGTGCGCGTCCTGGGCAAGTGCGGCGGGTACACGTCCGACATTATCGACGGCATGCGCTGGGCGGCGGGCCTGCCGGTCGCCGGCGTGCCGGCTAACCCGCACCCGGCCCGCGTCCTCAACCTGAGCCTCGGCGGGCTATCCCCGTGTGGCAGCAACTTGCAGAGCGCCATCAACGCCGTGAATGCGCAGGGCGCGGTCGTCGTCGTCAGCGCCGGCAATTCAAACCAGAACGCCGAGGCTTACAGCCCGGCCAACTGCGCCGGCGTCATTACCGTCGCAGCCACGGCCAGCAACGGCCACAAGGCAAATTACAGCAACTACGGATCGACAGTCGAAATCAGCGCGCCCGGCGGCCAGTTTGGTGTGGGTCAGGGCGGCGTGCTGTCTACGCTGAACTCGGGCCTGTATGGTCCGGAGGGCGACGATTACGCCTTCTACCAGGGCACGAGCATGGCCGCGCCGCACGTCTCCGGGGTAGTCTCGCTGATGCTGTCGCTCGACCCGACGCTGAACTACGCCGGCGTTCTCGCCATCCTGCAGGCCACGGCGCGCCCTTTCCCGCCCGGTGGTACCGACGACGCCTGTACCACGGCGATCTGCGGCGCCGGCATCGTCAATGCCGCAGCCGCGCTGGCGCTGGTAGACCCGCCTCCGCTGCCCGGCCCGTACCGTCACTACCTGCCCTCTTTGATTCGGTAGCGCGTCGAGACGGCCGGCGGTTCTGGCTCACGCGGCTGCGGTCACGCTAATTTCCCGGCGAAAGTGCGGGGCCGGCTATTTCTGCACGGCTCTCGCGGGCCGCACTCCAGGCGATAGTCGCCGTCGCTGCCGCCAGTACGGCCGAGAAGACGCTCATACCGATGGGCAGGAGAATGAAGCTCAGCGCGAAGCCCACCGCCGACACTGCGTATGCCCATCCCGTCCATCGCGGAAAGCGACCGCTGGCCGCAATGCCCATCCCGGCGAGCGCTCCACCGACCATGAACAGCAGCAGGCCCAGGATAGCCACGCCAAAGAGCGGCGCCCCGTAGACCTCGTTGTAGAACACCTGGGCATTTTGCTCGCCGGCCTTGAACAGGCGTCCCATAGCCGGTTGGGCGTAGGCCGCCGCGCCGAAGACCGACGTCAGGAAGATATTGCCTGCCAGCGTGGCCGCCATACCGGCGACAGTGCGCCTGCCGCCTTTCGTCTCGTGCAGATAGAGCGCCAGGGTGGCAACGCCGATCGAGCCGAGGGCCGCGCCGCCGATGCTGGCCGCCAGGTGGGACACGAGGAAGACGGTTGTCGTGACGTACTCTGCAAACTCTGCAAAGGCCGTCTGCGGGTCGGGCTGCCGGGTCAGAGTGGCCAGAAACAGGAACAGTGCCCACACGGGCAACAGCCACAGCGCTCTGCGGGCAAAAGAACGGACCTGGGGGGTCATCGCGATTTCCTCCTGCGTGACAGCACGCAATTTAGAATCTGGACCGGCTACCGGTTTCGGCGCCAGACCGCACCCTCCCCTGGGTCCCTACGCCGGCTGCAGTGCCGGGGTAACGACTGCACGTTGCAACCAGACGCTCGGGCCAGCCCGCAAAAACGGGGCAGGCCGATACCGCTCAATTGTGTCGGCAATGTTAGGGCAATGACACTATAAGGGCCGCCCTGCGGCTTGTCAATAGATCCCGCTTCCCCGTTTTCGCCGTCCCCTGGCTGCGTGCCCGATCATCTGCACCCCTTGCCGCCAGTTCACATCGGGACGGTTCATCCGTGGGCGGCAAACGTTGTCCTACTCCCCTCTCGCCCGGATGTACTCGGCCACGTCGGCGTTGTAGACGATCTCCTCGACCTTCAGGTAGGCCCACGGGCTGCCCTGCTCCAGCCAGAGCAGCGCGGCTTCGGCGTCCAGCTCCGCGCCGCCGGCCGTT
>JAAYYY010000139.1 GCA_012515125.1 Chloroflexota bacterium | reverse complement strand
AGCGCTGTGACGGCTTCGTTGATCAGGCAGCTTATTACCCGGCCGCGCACCAGGCCGGGCCCGTCGGCCACCCACACGGGCTCGTATCCCAGACTCTCCCAAAACGCCGCCGCCTGCTGCCGGGCTTCGTCGCCGGTCAGCAGTCCGGCCGCCAGCTCCACCACCCCCTCGTCGGCCAGCGGTGGAACGAGTCCAAAGCCGACGACGCGCTCCGGGTTCGCCATCCACGCCGCTGCCTGGGTGACGCTGGTGGACAGCGCCGAGCTGAGCACCAGAGCCGTCTCGGGAATCGCCTGGGCGAGGCTCAGCATCAGCTCCTGCTTGGCGTCAGCCGACTCGTTGTGCAGCTCGATGGCAACGTCGGCATCCCCGGCCACCTCCATCATCAGGCCGCTTTCAATGGCGCTGAAGAAATCTTCGACCAGAAAGAGCGTACAGGCATGGCCCGCCCGCTGGCACAGCTCGCCGACTTCCTGAAGCAGGGGCAGCTCGCCGGCAATGACTACGTTCATGCTCTTTTCCTCCTCTATGCCTGCTTCTATCTTACCGCCGGGAAGAAGGCGCTGCCAATTGTCGCCTGCCGCCTGTCGTGTTATGCTTACGCCCATTCTGGGGAAGTAGCGCAAGATGGACCTACAGGCAGTCACCAGCCAACTCTACATCGTCGCCGGCATGCTGCAGGATGGCTCGGAAGTGCCCGGCCTTGTCGCGCACGCCGCGCCGCCACGGGCCGCACGGGGACGCACACACGACCGGCTATTCGTCCACCTGACCATCGGCGACGATCCCGCCGAAACCGAGACGCTCGCCCAGGACCTGCTCGACGCCATTACCCGCCGCTATTTTGCAACGACGGGCAGCGTCACCGCGGCCCTGCGCGACGCCATTCTCGAAGCCAACCAGCTATTGCTGCGGCTGAATATGACCGGCAGCGGACCGAGCTACGATGGGGCCGTGAGCTGCGCCGTCCTGCGCGGGCAGGAGCTGTATCTCGTCCAGGGCGGCGAATCGCTGGCCCTCATAGGTCGGAACTTCGGCGTCGAGCGACCGCCGGCCCGCCGCGAGCGTATGACCCCCTTGGGGCGCAGCGCCAACCTCGACCTGCGCTACCTGCACAACTGGCTGGAACCCGGCGACATGCTGCTTCTGGCCGACGCCGGCCTCGCGGACGTGTCCAGCGAGCAGATGAGGCCGGTACTGGTCGATTCGACCGTCGAAGACAGCCTGCCCCTCCTGGTTGAGATCGTCGGTAACCGCAGCGCGCGCATCCTGCTCGTCGAGTTCACCAGTGAAACTGCGATTGATCTGCCTGTGACAGCCCGGCCCGCCGGGCCGGCGCCCACGGTCCCAACGCCGCCTTCCCCGGAGTCAGCGCCCACCATACTCAGCCAGCCGCCGTCCGCTGAAGAGCCTGCCCGGCGCGGTGTATCCATTCCTGACCTGGAGCTGCCCAGCGCGGCAGAGCTGCAGACCACCGCCCGGCGTGCCGGCGCCCAGACGGCGCGCGGCCTGGCGACGGCGACCGGCTGGACCGCCGACGTGATGCACCGCCTGCGTCCGGGTTCCCCACCCCGGGCGGAGGAAGAAGCGGCCGGTTGGGCAGTTCCGCTGCTCGCCGCCGTCATCATTCCTATCGTTATCGCCGTCGTCGTCGGCAGCGTCTACATCCAGCGCGGCCGGGTCACCCGTTTCAGCGAATTGCGGCGCGACATGCAGGCCGCCCTGATTGCAGCCTCGGAGAGCCCCACCGAGGAGGAGCAGCGCGCCCAATACAGTCAGGCGCTGCGCCTTGCCGCCGAGGCCGAGACGCTGCGCCCCGGCAACGAAGAAATCGAGCGGATGCGCACCGAGGCGCTGGATGCCCTCGACCGGCTCGAAGATGTCACGCGGCTGCGCGCCACAGTACTCTACCGCTACGGCGCCGGGACCGATCTGCGCGGCGTCGTCCTCCGCCCCGGGCTGAACGGCGACCTCTACACGCTCGACGGGGCTACCGGCAGCGTCTACGTCCACGAGACGGAGGAGGACTACGTCACCCTGGTCGGCGAAGCGCCAGAGCGCATCATCACCAACGGGCAGGTAGTCGGCACGCACATTGTCGGCACGCTCATCGACATGGCCTGGCGCCCGTCCGGCGTTCAGGTGACTGCCGATGGGCTGGCCGTGCTCGACGGGCGTGGCGCGCTGCTCAGCTACCGCCCCAGCTTCTCGGATTTGCGGGCGGTGCCGCTGGGTCTCGCCAGCGAATGGCTGGAGCCTCGAGCCATCGCCCAGTTTAACGAGCGCCTGTACGTGCTGGACAGCGGCGCTGCCCTGCTCTGGCGCTACTTCCCGGAGTCAGACGGATTCTACGTGGACGAGGCGCAGCGCAGCCTCACCCTTCCCGACCTCGACCAGGCGGTTGACGCCGCCATCTACAGCGAGGACGGTAGTGTCATCGTGCTCTACGCCGATGGGCGGGTGCGCCGCTATGGGCAGGATAGCCTGCTGTGGGATGAGACGACACTCTATGCAAATGGTCTGGAAACGCCGCTGGTCGCGCCCACGCAGTTGAAGATAATCGGCCGGGGGCTAAACTCCTCAATCTTCGTCGCCGATCCGGGCAGCGGGCGCATCGTGCAGTTCAGCCTGGGCGGCACCTTCCTCGCTCAGTGGAAAGCGGTCGATACGGAGACCGGGGAAGAGCTATTTTCGCGCCTCGCCGACTTTGACGTGGCCGACACGCCGCTGCGTATCTTCGTCGCCTCTGGCGACGCGCTCTACGTGGCCCAGCAGCCCTGACCCCCAGGCTCAGCGGGCCGCCCTATTTGTCGTAGCTGTAAAACCCCCGCCCGCTCTTGCGGCCCAGACGTCCGCTCTCGACCATGCGCTGCTGGATCGGATGCGGCCGGTAGCGCGGCTCCTGGAAGTAAGCTTCATACACGGCGCGCGTCACATCATAGTTGATGTCGCAGCCGATCAGGTCAATCAGCTCGAATGGGCCCATGCGAAAGCCGATGGAGCGCATCAGCCTGTCAATGGTCGCCACGTCGGCCGCCCCTTCCCCAAGTAGCCGGAACGCCTCGCCGTAAAAAGGGCGCGCCACGCGGTTGACGACGAAGGCCGGCGTGTCCTGGCAGTGGACCGCCTGCTTCCCCAGCCGGCCGACAAACGCATCGGCTGCCGCCACCGTTTCGTCGCTCGTATCCTCGCCCCGGATGATTTCGACGAGCCGCATGATGTGCGCCGGGTTGAAAAAGTGCAGCCCGATGACCCGCTCAGGATGGTTCGTGGCTCCCGCCAGGGCGGTGATGCTCAGGCTGGACGTGTTGCTGGCGAGAATCGTCTCGCGGGCCGTCAGCGCGTCGAGGCGCGAGAAGATTTCCTGCTTCAGGGCCAGCTTTTCGGGCACCGCCTCGACGATCAGGCCGGCCTCCGCCATGTCGTGCAGGGTTGTCGTCGCCCGCAACGCCTCGCGGGCCGCCCTCGCCGCCGCCTCTTCAACCTTGCCGAGCGCCACACCCTTGTCTATCAGAGCGTAGATGTGGTCGATCGCCTTTTCCAGCAGATCCTGGGACACGTCATAGAGGATGACCCCATAACCGGCCAGCGCGGCGGCCTGGGCAATGCCGGCGCCCATCGTCCCTGCGCCGACAACTCCTACTGTCCTGATCGTCATTTTGCTCCAGAATGAAGGCGCCGGGTGATGCCCGGCGCTCTGCTCGTATTGCTCACTCGCCCCGAAACTGCGGCTGTCGCTTCTCCAGAAAGGCTGTCACCCCTTCGCGGTTGTCGGCCGTGCGTCCGGCGACCTCTTGCAGCATCGCCTCGTAATCCAGCGCTTCGGCCAGCGTCATGCTGCTGGCCCGGATCATCGCCCGCTTGGTCAGGCCGAAGGCGGCTGTCGGCCCCTTCGCCAGCCGGCGCGCCCAGGCCAGGGTGATTTCGGGCAGCTGCGCCGCGGGTACCACGTCGTTGACCAGTCCCCACTGCAGCGCCTTTTCCGAACTGACCGGCTCGGCCATGACGGCCATTTCGTAGGCGCGAGCGTAGCCGATCAGGCGCGGCAGGAGCCAGGTCGAGCCGCTGTCGGGGATGAGGCCGACCTTGCTGAAAACTTCGATGAAACTGGCGCTGTCGGCAGCGATCCGTAGGTCGCACGCCAGGGCCACGCTGCAGCCGGCCCCCGCTGCGACGCCGTTGATCGCCCCAATGACCGGCTTCTCCAGCGTCACCATTTGTTTGATCAGCCGGTTGTATCCCGTGCGCAGGTGCTCCCCTATCGAAAAACCATCCTGCCGCTCCTGTACGTCCGCCAGGTCCTGGCCCGACGAAAAAGCCCGGCCCTCCCCGGTGATCACCACGCAGCGCACAGCCGCGTCTCGTCCTGCATCGCGCAGGGCGGCGGTCGTCTCCCGGATCATCTCGTCGTTGAAGGCGTTCAGCCGCTGCGGGCGGTTGAGCGTGATCGTCGCCACACCTTCGGTTAGCTCGTAGCGGATCGTTTCGTAGGCCATTATGCGGGAACGTCGGAGATTACTGACTGGGCGAGCGGCGGTTATTCTTCGTCGTAGTAATCCTCGTCGTAGTAGTCTTCGTCGTAGTAGTCCTCTTCCTCTTCCTCTACTTCGACTTCGTCCAGCGGCCAGCGCACCCAGAGGACCAGGACCGTCCCTTCTTCCACCTCGCGCAGCCGCATGGCGACGACCTCCACCTCCTGCCGCATGCGCAGGTCGTCGGGGAAGTCGAGCAGGACAGGCCGGCGTTCTCGCCAGGCCGCCTGGCAGCGCTCGACGATGTCATCGCCGTTGGCCGTACGCAGCTCGCACTGCGCCAGGGCGGCGTCTACCGGACCCTCGTATACAGACTGCAGCCACAGGGAGGGCACAGCCTGAAACTCCGGGGTCGGCCCC
The DNA here is from genome assembly GCA_012515125.1 of Chloroflexota bacterium. GTDB lineage: Bacteria > Chloroflexota > Anaerolineae > Promineifilales > Promineifilaceae > JAAYYY01. The sequence goes on along the minus strand of JAAYYY010000139.1, from coordinate 11,404 downwards.
TCAATAATCGTGATATATTCCGGTTCGATCACGTTCACAATCTCGCCTCAATCTAGCTGGAAAATGCTTTCCGTAAGTCTACTTTCAGCGCGGCGACATTTCAATAGGACCACCGGCTTTCTGATCAAACTCCTATGGCGTCGATGGGATACCCTCCAGCGCCGCGTCGAGGTCGGCGATGATGTCGTCCACGTCTTCCAGCCCGACCGACAGCCGCACAAGCCCCGGCTGCACCCCGCTGGCGGCAATCTCCTCATCGGACTGTACCGCCGAGACCGTGCTGGCAGGATGGGTGATCAGCGAATGGGTGCCGCCCAGGCTGACGGCCAGCGTGATGAGCTTCAGGCGCTGCAGCAAGGTGTAACCGGCCAGCCGGCCGCCCTTCAGATCGAAACTGACCATACCGCCGAAGCCTCCCGGCATCTGCCCGACGGCAAGATCATGCTGGGGGTGGCTCGAAAGGCCCGGATAATATACTTCCGCGACGGCCGGATGTCCGGCAAGATAATCCGCTACGGTCTGCGCGTTTTCGTTGTGGCGCGCCATCCGTAGAGTGAACGTCTGCAGCCCGCGCTGCAGCAGCCATGCCTCCAGCGGATGGAGCACCGCCCCGAACATTACGTGCGTCTCCCAGAGGCGCGAGATGTGCTCGGCCCGGCCCGCCACAGCCCCGGCGACAATATCGGAATGGCCGCCCAGGTATTTGGTCGCGCTGTGCAGGACAAGGTTAATGCCCAGCGAGAGGGGCTGCTGGTTGTAAGGCGTGGCAAAGGTGTTGTCTACGACGGTGACCAGCCCATGCTCGTTTCCAAGAGTCGCGACAGCCTGCAGGTCGGTCAGCGAGAGGGTAGGATTCGCCGGGCTTTCGGCGTATAGCAGCCGCGTGTTGGGCCGGATCGCCGCGGCAAAGGCGTCCGGGTCTACCTGATCGACAAGCGTCGCTTCGATGCCCAGCGTCGGCAGCTTATGCTGGATCAGCTTCGTCGTCGTCGGGTACAGCGTCTTTTGCGCGACGATGTGGTCGCCCTCCTGCAGGAAGGTCAGCAGAACGAGCGAAACGGCGGCCATGCCCGACGCCGTGACAATGGCGGTCTCGGCTCCTTCCAGCCCGGCGATCGTCGCTTCGACCTGTTTCGTGTTGGGTGAGGCGTAGCGACCGTAGAACTGCGGGTGAGCCTCGGCGATCATCGCCTCGGCAATCGCCTCCGGGTTGTCGAAGGCATACGTGGCGCTCTGGTAAATCGGCGAGGAGACGGCCGGCGTTGGATTGTAGGCGTCTCCGCCATGAATAGCGCGTGTCTGGCGTCCCCATTCCTGTTCTCGTTTCATCCTGGTGACCTCTATCGGTGAGCATCTGTTTTCCCAAGTGTACTCACCCTGCGCCAAAACAAAAAGAGCGCCGCGTGGGCGCCCTTCTCAATGGGGTCTGGTCGAGGCCAGTGCTACGGCCGCTGGCTGTCGCTGACCCTGAAGCTGATTTTGACGTTCACCCGGTAGTTGGTGATCTGATCGTTATCGACGATAGCCTGGAACTCCTTGATGTAAATCGACTGGATATCCCGGATCGTCTTCGACGCTTCCCGCAGCGCTTCCTGCGTGGCCGCCTCCCAGCCATCGGGCGACTGCGCCAGCAACTCGATTACCTTGACAACTGCCATCTGAGCACCTCCTTAAGAGACAGGCCGGAACCGTCTACGATTCCTGGCCGGTAAGACGGTCTACACGACCCTCGGCGAAATCCTTAAAGTTGCGCAGGTCTGTTTCCAGGCGCGCTTCGGGCTGCCCGAAAAGACGGGCCACCACGTCGCCCGCCAGCCCGCCCTTGTTTGGCTCGTAGCGCACGGTTGCCGTGACTTCCGTCTTGCCATTGCCCAGTTCGGCAAAGACAACCTGGCCGCTGGTCTTCACGTCGGCATCGTGGTCTTTGCTATTCCAGCCGATGCGCTTATTGGGCTCCTTCGTCGTCGTCTCGGCATCCCATTCCAGGCGGATACCCAGCGGCCCTTCCATGACCCAGTGGGTCAGGCCGTTGCCCATATCCCGCACACTCTCGATGTTCTCCATGAAGGTGGGAAAGGTCTCGAAATTCTCCCACAGGCTGTACACGTAGCCGACGTCGCCGTTCACGGTGATAGACTTGGTGATTTTCTTTTCGTCCACTAATTCCTTCCTTTGATGGTTGCGCCCTGACTATCTTGTCACTGCTCGCCGCGCCAAAGGCAGTACGAGCCTGCCGCTTTACCAGACTACCTTTCACAGTAACACAGCCACCTTTTCAGCTTCAATGTGCATAGGTATAAGCAGAGGTTACAAATCGGGTAACATTTCAACAGGCAACCGGCTTGCCGCCGGCCGGCGCGTGTTGTATAAGAAGGCTCCATGTCCAACTCCCTGCGTGCAACCCTGGCCCTTGTATTTGGCTTGCTTTGCCTCGGCTTTTCGGCCATCTTCGTTAGCTGGGCCAATGCGCCGGGCGCGACGACCGGCTTTTATCGCATGGCCGTTCCGGTTCTGGTGCTGGCGCCTCTCTTTGTGCGCCGCCTCCGCAGCCACACATCGTTGCCCCGGCGCGAATTCCTTATTGCCGTCTTCGGCGGTTTCTTTTTCGCTGGCGACCTTCTCTTCTGGAACACAGGCGTTCTCATCGGCGGCGCCACGAACCCCACGTTGTTGGGCAATACGGCGCCCATCTGGGTCGCGCTTGGCGCTCTGCTCTTCTTCCGCGAGCGGCTGTCGCCCGCTTTCTGGGTGGGCCTCCTCATCGCCGTTGCCGGGGCAGTGATTATTCTTGGCGTGGATGTAGACAGAGGGCCGGCTGCCGGACTGGGCACCCTTTTTGGCCTCGCTGCCGGCTTCTTTTATGGTGCTTACTTCCTGGTCACGCAGCGCAGCCGGCAGCGGCTTGACGCCCTGACCAACTTCTGGCTCGGTGCCGCCGGCGCAACTCTCGTGCTCCTTGCCGGTGCGTTTCTCCTCCGGCAACCGCTGACAGGTTACTCCTCCACAACCTATCTCAACTTCCTCGCCCTGGGTCTCGTCGTCCAGGTAGGCGGCCAGTTCGCCTTTAGCTATGCGCTGGGTTACCTGCCCGCTTCCATCGTCTCCCCGGTCGGCCTTGGCCAGCCCGTGGTGACCGCCCTACTGGCCTGGCCGCTGCTGGGCGAGCGGGTTACGCCGGTCCAGGCCCTGGGCGGCCTGGCCGTTCTCGCCGGCGTCTATATCGTTCATCACAGCCGCAACCGGCTGGCTGCCTCCGCCGCGCTCCCGGTGACGGCTGCGCCATCTCAACATGAGGGTCTACCGTGAATACAGAAGCCATCCTGCAGAAGCTCAACATCGCGAAAGTCAATCCGGGCGCGTGTACCGGCCCCGGCGGCTGGCTCGAGGATCCATCCGGCGAGCGCCTCGTCTCCACGAATCCGGCGACCGGAGAGGAGATTGCCGCCGTCATCCAGCCGACGCCTGCCATCTATGAGCAGGTTGTCGATTGCGCCGCCGAGGCGTTCCGTAGCTGGCGCGATGTGCCCGCTCCGCGCCGGGGGGCAGTCATCCGCGACCTGGGCGACCGCCTGCGCGAGCTGAAAGAGCCGCTCGGCGATCTCGTCAGTCTGGAGATGGGCAAGATCCGTGCCGAGGGCCACGGCGAGGTACAGGAGATGATCGACATCTGCGACTTCGCCGTCGGCCTGTCGCGCCAGCTCTATGGCCTGACCATGCACTCGGAGCGGCCGGCTCATCGCATGTACGAGCAGTGGCACCCGCTCGGCGCGATCGGCATTATTACGGCCTTCAACTTCCCCGTCGCCGTCTGGTCGTGGAACGCCGCCATCGCCGCCGTCGCCGGCGATACGATGGTCTGGAAGCCTTCTGAGCTGGTCCCTCTTTCGGCCATCGCCGTGCAGCACATTACGAACGAGGTGATGGCCGATTACGGCCTCACGGGCATCTTTAACCTGCTGGTAGGCACAGGCCCCGCTATTGGCCAGCGTATGCTCGAGGACACCCGCCTGCCGCTGATCAGCTTCACAGGCTCCATCCCCACCGGCCGGCACGTCGCCCAGACCGTCGCCGGAAGGCTCGGCCGGACCATTCTGGAGCTGGGCGGCAACAATGCCATCATCGTAGACCGCAACGCCGATCTCGATCTGGCGACGCGGGCCGTGCTCTTCGGCGCCGTCGGCACGGCGGGCCAGCGCTGCACCAGCACGCGCCGGCTCATCGTCCACGAGGAGGTCGTCGGCGAGCTGACGGACCGCCTGGTGCGCGCCTACGAGCAGGTTCAGATTGGCGATCCGCTCGCCGAGGGCACGCTGATGGGGCCGCTCGTCACCAGCGATGCCGTCGAGGAGATGTTCAGCGCCCTGGAGCAGGCGCGCGCTGATGGCGGCGAGATCCTTGCCGGTGGCAAAATGCGCCCGGACCTCGGGCCCAACTTCGTCGAGCCGACCATCGTCCTGATGCCCGAGCAGACGCCGATTGTCATGCAGGAGACCTTCGCCCCCATCCTCTACATCCTGCGCTACCGGGAGCTGGACGAGGCGCTGGCGTTGCACAACGCCGTCAGCCAGGGGCTTTCCAGCGCGATTTTTACCGATAGCCTGCGCGCCGCCGAGCGGTTCCTCTCCGCCGGGGGCTCCGACTGCGGCATCGCCAACGTCAACATCGGTACGAGCGGCGCGGAAATCGGCGGCGCCTTTGGCGGCGAAAAGGAGACCGGCGGCGGGCGCGAGTCAGGCAGCGACGCCTGGAAGGCCTATATGCGCCGGCAGACCAACACGATTAACTGGGGCCGCGACTTGCCGCTGGCCCAGGGCATCGAGTTTGGCGATTAGCCCGCACCCCTGCGAACGCAGCATTGGCGATTATCTGACAGATTCTTCACAATGAACCGATTGAGTTCTGGATAGAAAATGTCTTCAATCGTCGCCGGCACCCGCCAAAAAACGCTCCGTCACCCGCCTGGGCCTACAGGTAACTGGCCTCTTGGCGTCATGCGCGATTTCCGCGCTGATGCGCTGAGCACGTTTCTCCACCTGCGCGAAACTTACGGCGACGCCCTGCGCTTTCGCTTCTTGCTGCACTTTCACGGCCACGCCTTCTTCCATCCCGACCACGTCGAGCATATCCTCGTGCACAACAACCGTAACTACGTCAAGATGCGCGGCCCCGGCAACGAACTCCTCCGGCCGGTCGTCGGCAATGGCCTGCTCACGAGTGATGGCGACTTCTGGCTGCGGCAGCGCCGTCTCGCCCAGCCCGCCTTCCACCGCCGCCGCATCGCCGCCTTTTCCACGACGATGACTGGCGCCGCCGGCGCCATGCTTGATCGCTGGGCAGACCGGGCAGGGACGGGCCAGCCCTGGGACGTGGCCGAGGAGATGAGGCGCCTCACGCTGGAGATTGCCGGGCGGACGTTGTTCAGCGTTGACCTGACCGGTGAAGCGGAGACGATTGGCGATGCCTTCGTCACCGCCAGCCAGAAGGTGATCGACTACAGCGCCATTCCCTACGGCTCCCTCTTTCTGCGCGTGCCTTTTATGCCCGGCGTACGCACCCTGAACCGCAATGTCGCCGCGCTCGACAGTGTCGTCAATGGCCTGATTGCCGAGCGACGCCAGCGCCGCCGCGAGGGTCAGGGGGAGAGCGCCGATCTGCTGGATATGCTCATGGACGCCCGTGACGAAGAGACCGGGGCGACGATGACCGACGAGCAGCTGCGCGACGAAGTCATGACGCTCCTGCTGGCCGGCCACGAGACGACGGCGCTGGCCCTCTCCTGGACTTTCTATCTGCTTTCGCAGCACCCAGAGGTTCGGGAACGGCTCGAGGCCGAGGTAGACGCCGTTCTGGGCGGCCGCGTGCCTACTATGGACGACATTCACGCCCTGGCCTATACCTCCCAGGTTATTGACGAAGCGCTGCGCCTTTACCCCCCGGCCTATCTTCTCAGCCGCTTCGTCGTCGAAAATGACGTCGTCGATGGCTACGACATCCCGGCCGGTTCCGTGCTCAGCCTTAGCCCCTACGTGACCCACCGCCACCCGGAGTTCTGGCCGGAGCCAGAGCGCTTCGACCCGGACCGCTTCACGCCGGAGCAACAGGCCGGGCGCCCGCGCTTCGCCTACTTCCCCTTCGGCGGCGGCCCCCGCCAGTGTATCGGCAACCGCTTCGCGCTGACGGAGGCTGTCCTCGTCCTGGCAATGGTCACGCAGCGCTACCGGCTGGATCTGGTGCCGGGCCACCCGATAGCCCTGGAGCCGCTGATTACGCTCCGGCCCAAACACGGCATTCTGGTAACCAGCACCGGCCGCTCTTGACCCCGTTCTGCGGAGAATGCCCGATCAGGCAGCCAGCATCCGCTCGATCATCTCCCGGTGTTCGGGGTAGTGCCAGAACGTGTTGCCGCCGATCAGCTCAAAGATGGGCCGGCCCTCACGCCAGGCGAAGTAGTCGGGGTCAAACAACTGCGCTTCGGTAAGCCGGCTGGCAATCGCATAGGCCCGCTCATAGGCGCTGGCCGATAGCGCCTGCACCTCAGCCAGCGGCATATCCCGGTACTGCTCATAGAGCTGCGCGTTAAGCCGGTCAACCCAATCGTCGCCGGTGACCGGCCGGTCGGGCGTGCCGCCACGCAGCGACTCCTCCACCCAGCCGACCATAAGCCCTTCCCAGGCGGCGATGTGCGCCAGAACGTCCTTCACGGACCAGCCGCCTTCCAGCAACGGCTCTGTCATCTTCTCTGCCGGTACGCGGGCGACGGCACGCTCCAACGCTTCTCGCTCCTCCCGGATTCTCTGCAGCAGCTCGTCTCGATTTGCAGGTGTTGTCATACTACCTCCGTTTGTCTCGCCGCCCGGTGGCTTGCCGTCCTCGCCGGACTACGGAGTGGCCGCCGGCGATCTCTGGTTCGCACTGCGCGATACGCTGATCCCCAGATTGTCGGCATGGTCGCTGATGCGCTCCAGCAGGCGCAGGGTTTCGGTGAAGATTACGTCCGCTTCCGGCAGGCACAACCCGGCCTTGATACGCCTGATGTGCATCTCGCGCGCCTTCCAGTACAGCAGGTCAAACTCACTCTCCGCCTTACAAACCTTATCCGCCAGCTCCGCATCGCCATCGCGGAAGGCAATCAGCGCCTGGCGATAGTTTTCGTGAGCGTTTCGCGACAGGTCTATGAGGTCTCGCGTTGCTTCGTCGGAGAAAGGAACCATCGTCGCCGCTCGTTCGCGTGCGTAGAGGGCAATATCCTCGGCCATGTCGCCTACCCGCTCAATGTCGTGCAGCAGGTTCTTGATCTGGAAGACGCGCTTGTGCTGGGCGCGGCTCAGGTCGGAGCGCATCAGGGTATCGACGAACTCTTCAAGCTCTTTGGTCACCATATCGACCACTTTGTCTTCCATCACCAATACCCGCTCCACATTGGTCGTGTCGAGATTGATCAACGCGTTACAGCTCAGCTCAATCATCTCGGAGGTGACTTCGCCCAGGTGGAAAAGCTCGCGCGCGGCCTCGTTGAGGGCCACGGCCGGAACCGCATACTGCATCTCGTCGATGAACTGCGTAACCTTGGCCTTTTCCTTCTCCGGGTCGGCCGGCGCCAGTCTCTTCGCCACGGCGGCGATCTGCGGAACAAAGGGAAACATCAGGATACTGACGACAACGTTAAAGATGGTATGGGCGTTGGCGATCTGCCGGGGCAACTGCGCCGCGGTGTTCTCCACGATGCCGGCGAACTGCGATATGAAGGGCAGAAAGAGAAGCACGCCTATGACGTTAATGAGGATCTGGGCGAACGACGCCTGGCGAGCCGTCGGAGACAGCCGAATCGCCGCAGTCAGGCCGGTGATGCACGAGCCAATGTTGGCTCCCAACATGACGCCCACCGCCCCCTGCAGGGTGATCACGTCGCTCATCCCCATGGCGACGACAATACTCATGACGGCGCTGCTGCTCTGCGTGATCGAGGTCACGACGATGCCGGTCAGCAGGCCAATCCAGGGGCGCTGTCCGATGGTCGTGAGTGCGCTGCCTACCCACGGGATCTCCACCAGCGCGCCCAATGCCTCGGACATGAAGCTCATGCCGACCAGGACAAGGCCGAGGCCCATGAAAATCTGGCCGTATTTCCTCCAGTCACGGTTCGGAAAGAACTCCATGAGCACGAGACCCACGACAACCAGCAATAGACTGAAGTCGCCGACTTTGAACGCGACGATCTGTGCAGTGAGGGTGGTGCCGATTTCCTGGCCCAGCATCACGCCGACCGATTGCTCGACGGTCATTAGATTCGCATTGATCAGGCCGATCATCATGACCATCAACAGGCCGCTGCTTTGAAGAACGGCTGTGCCAACGGCGCCAAAGGCGGCGCTCTTTAGCCGGTTGCTGGTCACCCGGTCAAGCCATTTCTGAATTTGATTGCCGGCCAGTTTCTCCATGCCCGAGCTAAGCATGGAAATGCCGAAAAGGAACAGCGCTAATCCGCCAAGAACCTGGATGAAACTGAGCACTAACCTCCTCCCATTGCCAAACGTGCTAGGGAGATACGAACGAGTCCCCCGGTTCGTTCCCTGATATGGTCATTCGCAACACGTGGCATATTGTAAGATCCTGACCGTTTCGCTGCCAGCCCAGGGGAGAATCTGCCGGCATGAGCGCTTCTTTAAGACCGTATAACGCGCCGTGTGCCTCGCCGCGTGGCTGGCTATACTGCCTGCTGCTTTTCTGGCGTACTGCCGAGAGACTGACCCTTATGCCGACCCGAGCCGTGAAAGAGAACCAGCGCGCCCCGCGAGGCGTTCCCCGCCCTCTTGCCCGTGTCGTCACCTGGGCTGCCGTCCTGGTGGTCGCCGCCCTGGCTATCCAACCGCTCCTCGGCCTGCCGCCGCCCACCGGGCACGATGTCTTCAGCCACTATTATCGTATCCCGATAGTCACCGAGATGTGGCGGAACGGTATCTTCTTCTCGCGCTGGGCGCCTGACCTCGTCTACGGCTATGGCTCTCCCCTGTTCAACTTCTATCCCCCACTGAGCGCTTATCTGCTGACCACGCTCTACTGGCTGGTAGGCGAGAACGGTCCGGTGGCCTATTCGCTCTCATATGCTGTTTCTCTGCTGATCGCGGCGCTGTCCATGTTTATGCTGGGTCGGCAGCTGTTCGGCCCGGCCGGTGGGCTGCTGGCTTCGGCCGCCTATACCTGGTCGCCGCACATGCTCCTGCAGACCTACAGCCGCGGAAGTCTCTCTAACGCCCTGGCATTGGCTTTCGCCCCCTTGGCGGCATATGCCGTGCTGCGCGTCGCCGAGCACCCGGCCGGCCGCCGAATTGCGTTCGCCGCTCTCAGCGTGGCCCTGATCCTGATCTCGCACACGGCGTCTGGCCTGCTGTTCTTTGGCGGCCTCGTGCTCCTCGGCCTTGCTGCTTCGCGTTTCGTCTATCGCGTACGGCCTGGGCCGGTCCTGTTTGCGCTGCTGCTGGGTCTGGCATTGTCGGCCTTTAGCTGGCTGCCCGGTCTCGCCGAGATCGGCGCCACGCGCTATGCAGAATCCGTGGAAGACGGCGCCCAGTTTGCCGATCACTTCGCCGCCGTCCTGGACTGGCCCGAACAGACCATCGCCGGACTGGTCAAGGTGCCGCTGAGGCACAACGTTGGGCTCACGCAGCTACTTCTGGCTGTCACCGCGTTGGCGCTGGTGCTCGTCCTGGGATGGCAGCGGCGCGCTACGCCGGCCGGCTCTCTGTCCCTGTTCGCTGGCCTGAGTGGCCTCGTCGGCATGGGGATCTTCATATTTGCCACGCCGGCCTCGGCCTGGTTCTGGCAGAATAGTGCCACCCTGCGCCAGTTGCAGTTTCCCTGGCGGCTGCTCGACCTGGCTCTACTTCTGCTGGCCCTGGCATCGGCCTGGTGGGCAGCGATTTTGCGTCCGAACTGGCGAACATGGCTGCTCGGCGCGGCTCTGGCGCTGATGTACCTGAACGCAGTCCCCTATCTCTATCCGGCACGCCTGGACGCGCTGCCTCGCCGGCCCACGCTTGCCGACGCCAGCCGGATACAGCAGGAACAGGGCGTCGTGGGCCTCACCGCCTGGGGCGAGTACAGTAGCGCGGCCGTCGAAGAGTGGCCGGCCGGGCCGGCCTTTGCCGGCGCCGACCGGGGCGCGCCACTTCAGGAGAAAGTGCAGCTACCCGACTCTGCCGAGCTACGCGGCGCTGACGGCAGCGTCCTGGCAGCTACCTGGGATCTCTCCACGCGGGAGCCGGCGACGGTGACGCTCGCCGTGCACGACTTCCCCGGCTGGAAAGCCGAGATTGACGGGGATCCGGTGCCCACCAGGCCGGACGAACAGGGCCGCATCCAGATTGGCGTGCCCGCAGGCCGGCACACGCTGGCCGTGCGTTGGGCACGCACGCCTGTGCGCTGGCTCGCCGACGCGCTTTCGTTCCTGGCGCTCGGCGCCGCAGGCTGGCTGAGCTTGTGCCCCCGGCGCCGGCGTGGTCTGGAGGCCGGTGTCGCGCCGCCCAGTAGCGCCGTTCCCGGGCCGGCGCTGCTCGTGCTGGTCGCTTTGCTGGCGCTCAAGGTGGCCGTCTTCGACGTAGCCAGCACGCCGCTGGTGGCCCACGCCGATTCCCGGCACGTACCCGGCATCCCCCACCCGGCACAGGGCGATTTTGGCGTGTTCCGGCTGATCGGGTACGAAATGGCCGGCCCGGACGTGCTCGCGCTTTACTGGCACGCGGACCGGCAGCTGGCGCAGGACTATATTGTCCGCGTGACCGTGGCCGACGCGCTGGGCGTTCCGGTCAAAGAGATCGACAACTACTTTCCCGGCGACAAGCCGACGACGAGCTGGGAAGCCGGCACGCTGGTCCGCGACGTCTACGAGCTGCCGCTTGAGGACCGACCCGCGCCGGTGGTCTACGACCTGTCCGTGAGCGTTCTCGACCCCGAGACCAAGGAGCCTCTGCCCATGCTCGACGGCCCTCCTGCTGCCACCACCGTGGGTGTAGGCACGATCAAGCGAGGGCCGGAGCCGGTAACCATCCCGGTCGAGGCCCAGGCGCTGGACGCGCTCTTCGGCGAGGCCATCGCCCTGGCGCACGTACAGGCCCCACGCTCCGTCCGGCCCGGCGAGCCACTGAAGCTCACCCTCTACTGGGCCTCACAGGCTGTCGTAGACGTGGACTACACCGTCTTTGTTCATCTGCTCCGCGCCGACGGCGAGTTCGTGGCTGCCTTTGACGCCAAGCCCCTTGGCGGCCTCTATCCGACGAGCGTCTGGGAGCCGGGCGAACTGATCGCCGACGCGCGCGAGCTGGCGCTGGACGTACCGCCGGGCGACTATCTCCTGCAGTCCGGCCTCTACGAGCTGGAGAGCGGGGCGCGACTCCCCGTCACTGGCGCT